>NZ_JASDCY010000076.1:0-11072 GCF_030407675.1 Kocuria sp. APC 4018
CTCGTCCTGGCCCTCACCGGGTGCGGCACGCCGGGCGCTCCGACACCGTCTGC
Source organism: Kocuria sp. APC 4018 (assembly GCF_030407675.1). Classification (NCBI taxonomy): domain Bacteria; kingdom Bacillati; phylum Actinomycetota; class Actinomycetes; order Micrococcales; family Micrococcaceae; genus Kocuria; species Kocuria sp. APC 4018. The sequence goes on from NZ_JASDCY010000076.1 coordinate 54, forward strand.
GTCCTCCACAGGCTCCGGCACCGCGCGGAGCACGACGACGCCGCCGGCCCCCTCCACCACGCCCGCCACCCCTGCGAGCCGCACCGGGGCGCCCGGGCCGAGCGCGGCGTCGTCGTCCGCCGGGGAGCACCGCGCCGAGGACCGCACGCGCGATGCCGCGCCCGGCACGGCGCTGGCGGCGCTGGACGAGATACCAGTGAAGGGCCGCGCCCCCAAGACCGGCTACTCCCGGGACGAGTTCGGACCGCGCTGGGCGGACACGGACCACAACGGCTGCGACACCCGCAACGACGTGCTGCGCCGGGACCTCACGGGGATCGACGTGAAGCCCGGGACGCACGGCTGCACGGTCGCGGCCGGTTCCCTGCTGAGCCCGTACACCGGGGTGGCCACGGCCTTCACGGCGGGGCAGGACACCAGCTCCGAGGTGCAGATCGACCACGTGGTCGCGCTCTCCGACGCGTGGCAGAAGGGCGCCCAGCAGCTCGACGCCGCCCGGCGCACCGAGCTCGCCAACGACCCCCTCAACCTGCTGGCCGTGGACGGCCCCAGCAACAACCGCAAGTCGGACGGGGACGCCGCCACCTGGCTGCCGCCTGCCACGGGTGAGCGCTGCGAGTACGTGGCCACGCAGATCGCGGTGAAGAAGAACTACGAGCTGTGGGTCACGGACGCGGAGAAGAACGCGACGGTCCGGGTGCTGGAGACCTGCCCCGGCCAGCAGCTGCCGCGTGCGCGCCAGTGGCCGGCGCCCGTGGACGAGCCCGTGGACGAGCCCGTCGCGGAGGTTCCTGCCCAGCCCGCGGCCCCCGCGCAGCCGGCACCACCCGCCGCACCGGCACCCGGGGCACCACCCGCCAACGCCCCCTCCGGGGACCTCTACTTCTCCCGGTGCGTGGACGCGCGCGCCGCCGGGATGGCACCCCTGTACGCGGGCTCCCCCGGGTACCGCACCGGTCTGGACGGGGACGGGGACGGGGTGGCCTGCGAGCCCAGGCGCTGACCCGGGACGGCCCGGGTGCCCGGCGATGGTGTCGCGGCGCGGGACCCCCGAAGCGCAGGCCCAGGGGTGCCGCCCGTGGCACAGATCGTCATTCCGCCGCCGGGCCGTGGAGCAACGCGCACAGTGAGCGCGCCGGCCCCCTCACACCCGCGGGGCGTGGAACCGCGTGAGCCGGGCGTCGGCACCGTCGAGCAGGGCCCAGTCCCCGGCAACCTCCAGCACCGCCGTTCCCGCGGTGGGGAACCCCGCGGCGGCGTCCATCATGGCGTCCTGGTCCGAGTCCCGTGAGGCCAGGCGCAGCACGGCGTCCAGGACACCGGGCATGTGCGCGACCACCAGCAGGGTGCGCACGGATTCCGGCACGTGGTTGACCGCGGCGAGCAGCTGCGCGTCCGAACCGTTGTACAGCGAGTCCCACAGCTGCGGGGTGGGGGCCCTCTCCCCGAGCTCGTGGCACACCCACGTGACCGTTTGTCGGGTGCGCAGGGCCGGCGAGACCAGGATCATCTCGGGCGGTGCGTTCTCCGCCAGCCACGCACCCGCCGCCGCGGCCTCCCGCGCTCCGCGGGGCACGAGCGGACGGTCGTGGTCCGGCACGTCCCGCGGGAAGTCGGCTTCCCCGTGGCGCATGATCACCAGCTGCTTGAGGTCGTGGCGCGTCATGCGTGCCAGTCTGTCACGGGCCGCTCACCCCGGCTGGCGACGCCGCCGGGCACCGTTGCGGGCGGCGTCGTGCGCGGCGCGCGGCATGGGCAGTGGCGTCCTGAGTGCGCACAGTGGTTGCACCGGCGGGGCGTGGAGTCTCGGCCGGATGAGCCGGAAGGCCGTCAGATGGAGTACTCGGGGGCGGCCCACACGACCACTTCGGGGTGGTCGTAGAACCGGTAGCCCTGCCCGCGCACGGTGCGCACCGTGTTGGCCAGGCGTCCCAGCTTGGAGCGCAGCCGCCGGACGTGGACGTCGATCGTGCGTTCGGAGGGGATCTCCTCGGCATCCCCCCAGAGGCTGTCGAGCAACTCGGTGCGGCCCACGGTGCGGGTGCCGTTCTCCACCAGGTAGTTGAGCAGCTCGAACTCGCGGTGGGTGAGGTTCAGCAGGTCCCCGTCCAGGAACACCTCGCGGCGGGACAGGTCGATCAGCACGCCCACGCGCTGGTGGTCGATGCGACTGCCGGCACCGCAGGCCGGCAGCGGGGTCAGGGGCTCGATGACCGGGTCCGTGAAGGTGGGGTCCCCCAGTGCGCTGCGCACGACCTCCAAGTCCGTGCCCTCGGCGTTCACCGGGGCGAGGGCCACGGCCGCGTAGGAGTCGGACTCGGGAACCGTGGAGCGGATGTGCTGGCGGATCTCCTGCACCAGCTGGACCAGGTTGATGCCGCGGTCCGCCGCGGCCTGCTCGTCCACGCCCACGTAGAGCACGAAGCCCCGGGCCTCCGTGGGCTGCTGCTCGAGCACCGCCTGCGCCTCGGGGCGGGCCTGGGGCGCGAAGTCCGCGGCCACGGAGCGCAGGTGCCGGTGGTCCTCCGACCCGATCGGGGCGCGATGGGTTCCACGAGTGCGCGCGGCGGGCTGGGCGCCGGGCACACGGTGCCGCTGCGAGATGTGGACGTAACCCGGTGCGCCTGACATTCCAACCCCTGCCTCGTTGAGCCCCGTTCCCGTGAATTCACTGGAAAACGGCGTTATCGTCCATGTTCGGCGACACACGACTCCACTGGCAAGTAATATACGCGCGATTTTCTCGCATCTTGAGATGGGACACGCCCCCGGTTACTCCCAGTGGAAAACTGCTTGCTTTTCCCGCCCGGATGGGGTCGGACGTCCCGCGAGTGGAGAACTGGGTGGGCTCAGTCCACCACGCCGTACAGCCGGTCCCCGGCGTCCCCCAGGCCCGGGACAATGTACGCGTTCTCGTCCAGCCGCTCGTCCACGGACGCGAGAACCACGTTGACCTGGCTGTCCCCGAGCTCGCGCTCCAGACGCTCCAGCCCCTCGGGCGCGGCCAGCAGGCACACGCACGTGATCTCCTCCGCGCCGCGGCGGTAGAGGAACTTGATGGCCTCGCTCAGGGTGCCACCCGTGGCGAGCATGGGGTCCAGCACGTACACCTGGCGGCCCGTGAGGTCGTCCGGCAGCCGCTCGGCGTAGGTGATGATGTCCAGGGTGGTGTCGTCCCGGGCCATGCCCAGGAAGCCGACCTCGGCCGTGGGGACCAGGCGGGTCATGCCCTCGAGCATCCCCAGGCCCGCGCGCAGGATCGGCACCACCAGCGGACGCGGCCGGCTCAGAGCGGTGCCCTGCGTCTCGGCCACCGGGGTCTGGATGGTCTTCGGCTCCACGCGCACCTCGCGGGTGGCCTCGTAGGCCAGCAGCGTGACCAGCTCCTCCACCAGCTGGCGGAACACGGGGGAGGACGTGTCCTTCTCACGCAACACGCTCAGCTTGTGGGCGACCAACGGGTGATCCAAGACGGTGACTCGCATACCCAGAATCTAGCAGTCGCGCCCAGCGGACGGGGTTGCGGCGGTCCGGGGCCACTCCGAGCACCTGAACGACGCCGCGGCGCCCCTCCCGTCGCGCCGCACCGGGACACCTGCCGCGGTGCCGGCCCGAGTCGTCGACCGGAGGTGGCGGCCGGAGGCGCTGGCCCGGGGGTTCACCGGACACCACCGGCGCCGTGGACCCCGCCGGCGGGGCGTCACGATGTCGTCACGGGCCCACCCTCCTCCGCCGGTGCCGGGAGGCCGTGCTCTATTCTCGGGGGGAACACAGTGTGACTTCACAGACATCCCGTGCACGGCAACCCTCGGAAGGGGCACCACACATGGCGGCTCCCGTTCTCGAAACGGAGAACCTGGTCAAGATCTACGGCAGGGGCGACACCAGGTTCGACGCCCTCAAGGGCATCAACCTGGAGATCGGCAAGGGCGAGTCGGTGGCCGTGGTGGGCAAGTCCGGTTCGGGCAAGTCCACCCTCATGCACCTGCTGGCCCTGCTGGACGGCCCCACGCACGGCGTGGTGGCGCTGGAGGGCAGGCCCACGGGCGATCTCAGCGCCAAGGAGCTCAACGAGCTGCGCAACTCCGCGTTCGGCTTCGTGTTCCAGCAGTTCTTCCTGACCCCCAACCAGAGCGTGCTGGAGAACGTCACGCTGCCGCTGAAGATCGCCGGTGTCCCGGCATCCGAGCGCAAGCGCCGGGGACTGGAGGCGCTCGAGCAGCTGGAGATGGCGGACAAGGCGGACAACAAGGCCACCGATCTCTCCGGCGGCCAGAAGCAGCGCGTGGTGATCGCGCGCGCTCTGATCAACAACCCGTCCGTGATCTTCGCGGACGAGCCCACGGGCAACCTGGACTCCGCCACCTCCAAGGTGGTGGAGGACATCCTCTTCGGTCTCAACCGGGACCAGGGCATCACCCTGGTGGTCGTCACGCACGACGAGGACCTCGCCCAGCGCTGCTCGCGTCAGATCTACCTGGTGGACGGTGAGGTGGTGCCGAACCCCGGCAAGAACACGAGCGGCGTCGCCGAGCAGGACCGGGCGCAGGAGCACCCCTGGGCCCAGCAGCCCGCCGGGGTCCAGCAGGTCACGGAGCCCGCGACCGGCGCGATCGTGACCCTCACCGAGGACGACGCCGCCGAGATCGCCCGCGCCGCGCAGGAACCGTCGCGCCCCGGCAGGCACGCGGCCCCCACCAGCACCACCGACCAGCCAGGAGCCACCGCGTGAAATTCATCGATCTGCTGCGCACGGCGATCGGCAACACCTTCCGGTCCAAGGCGCGCACCGTCCTGACCGTGATCGCGATCTTCATCGGCTCGTTCACGCTCACCCTGACCTCGGGGATCGGCACCGGCGTCAACGACTACATCGACAAGACCGTGGCCGCGTTCGGCAACGAGAACGCCCTGTTCGTCCAGAAGGTCTCCGAGCAGTCCACCCCCGGCTCGAACGAGGAGGACGGACCCACCGAGTACAACCCCGACGAGGCCGACGTGCGGCTGGGCTTCGGCTCCGTCAGCGGGCTCACGGATTCGGACATCGACAAGATCGAGAAGATCGACGGCGTGGGTTCCGTGGACCCCATGTACCTGGTCACCCCCAAGTACCTGGAGTCCGCCGACGGCAAGAAGTTCAAGCTGAGCCTGGGCTCGCCCCCCGAGGCGGACGGGCTGCAGCTGGAGTCCGGTGAGGTTCCCGAGCGCGCCAAGGACGAGATCCTGCTCCCGGCCTCCTGGGTGGAGCCGCTGGGCCTGGGATCGAACCAGGACGCCGTGGGCAAGACCGTGAAGATCGCCATCGGCAACGCCGTGGACCAGGACAAGACGTTCACGGCGAAGGTCTCGGGCGTGTCCCAGGCATCCCTGGCCGGCTCCTCCGACAACCCCATCCCCTCTGCGGGCCTGAACAAGAAGCTGTACGACTACCAGGCCTCGGGCAGCCCGCGGAAGGTGCCGAACTCCTACTTCACCGCCACGGCCACCGTGGACGACATGTCCAAGGTGGGCTCCATCAAGTCCGCGCTCGCCGACGAGCAGATGCGGGGTCAGACCGTGGAGGACCAGCTGGGCATGTTCCGCGCGGTCATCAACGGCATCGTGTGGATCCTCAACTCCTTCGCGATCATCGCGCTGCTCGCCGCCGGCTTCGGCATCGTGAACACCCTGCTGATGTCCGTGCAGGAGCGCACCCGGGAGATCGGGCTCATGAAGGCGCTGGGCATGAGCGGCGGCAAGATCTTCGGGCTGTTCTCCCTGGAGGCGGTCTTCATCGGCTTCCTGGGTTCCGCCATCGGGGCGGCCGTGGCCGTGGCCGCCGGAAGCATCCTCAGCGGGGTGCTGTCCAACGGGTTGCTGTCCTCGCTGCCCGGACTGAGCCTGTTCCTGTTCAACCCCGTGAACATTGCCCTGATCATCCTCTCGGTCATGTTCATCGCCTTCCTGGCCGGCACCATCCCCGCCGTGCGGGCCGCCCGCCAGGATCCCATCACCGCCCTGCGCTACGAGTGACCCCCCCACACCTGCACCACCACTCGCACCACCCGATGAAAGGACGGCAGTCATGAGCACCACTCCGAACGAACCGCAGAACCCGCAGTCCGGCGCCCTCGGACAGCCCGGCCCGGGACAGTCCGGCCAGCCCATGCCCTACGGCCAGGGCGCGGTCAACGGCGCACCGCAGGGTGGCCCCAACGGCCAGCCCTCCGGTCAGCAGTACGGTCAGGCCGGCGGGAAGTACGGCACCGCGGAGTACAACCCCGGCCAGTACACCGGCACGATGGAGCGCCCCTCCACCGTGGACCGGTTGCTGAAGCTGACCCTGATCTCCCTGGGCATCTACGTGCTCAACGGCATCGTGGGTCTGATCGCCTCGGCGAACGTCGACTACCTGCAGTACTTCAAGGACAAGGGCCTGAGCACGGAGATGGCCACCAAGGCGGCTGACCAGGCCGCTGGTGTCGGAGGCACCGCAGGCACAGTGGTGGGTCTCGTCGTCACCGCGGCCCTCTACCTGCTGGTCTACACGTTCCTGAAGAAGGGCAAGAACTGGGCCCGCATCCTGGGCACGGTGTTCGCGGCCATCGCGATCCTCTCGTCCCTGTTCAGCGTGTTCGGTCTGGGCATCTACCCCGCGCCGTGGAACATCATCATCATCGTGCTGGTCGTCGCCAAGCTGATCGTGGACATCCTCTGGATCGTCACCGCGTACAAGGCGCCCACCTCGGCCTGGTTCAACCAGAACCGGGTCCAGCGCTGACCCTGATGTCTCTTCCGCACACCGCCAGGTCCATCCAGCTCGCGGGCTGGATGGACCTGGCGCTTTCCGAGGCGGCACTCACGGCGGGGTCCGGGGACGTGCCCATCGGCGCCGTCGTCCTGGACGCGGACGGCCGGGTCATCGGCACCGGCCGCAACCGTCGCGAGGAGTGCGGCGATCCCACCGCGCACGCGGAAGTGCTGGCCCTGCGCGAGGCGGCCGCACAGCGCGGTGAGTGGCGCTTGGAGGGATGCACCCTCGTCGTCACTCTGGAGCCGTGCGCCATGTGCGCCGGGGCCATCGTGCTGGCGCGCGTGCCCACCGTGGTGTTCGGCGCGTGGGACCCGAAGGCCGGGGCGTGCGGCTCGGTGTTCGACATCGTGCGGGACCCCCGCCTCAACCACTGGGTGGAGGTCACCGGGGGCGTCCGGGAGAGCGAGTGCGCCGCCCTGCTGCGCGAGTTCTTCCGCACCCACCGCTGAGCGCCGCTGACCGCTCCGCGGCACGACGCCGCCCCCGCGCGGCCTCGCCCCCGACCCTCCGGCGCCCCGGCATTCCGTAGCCAGCCCGCGCCAGCTCCCACCGCACCGGCCGATCCCCGCCTCACAGCCAGGCACCCCGACGCCGCCGCGGACCGTGCCAGCACACGGCTCCGGTTTGGAGGGGTTGCGTCCCGGCCTGTAAAGTGCTGGGAGCTGGTGACGTGTCCGAGCGGCCGAAGGTGCATCACTCGAAATGATGTTTGGTGTCAAAGCCAACGTGGGTTCAAATCCCACCGTCACCGCCACTGTCCCGATCAGGGACTTCGAGAACACCCCGAACCTCAGGTTCGGGGTGTTCTTCGTTGCAGGGGTGCGCCACGCCGCAGCGCCTCCAGGAAGCCCGAAGGATGAAAAGGGCCCGCAGGGATTGCCAGCCTGCTTATCAATCGGATAGAACTTGGGCATGGGCCGCTCCGGGATCGTGAGATTCCTCCACACAGCAGCCGGCATCCTGAGCTACCCCCAGGATCCGCGCTCTTTCGCACAACTCTTCGGCGCACTCTCGAGCGCCCACTACACGCGCGGGCGGATCACCCGCATCCACCGGGAGACGCCCGACACCGTGACCGCCTTCTTCACCGCCGGCGACGGCTGGATCCCGCACCGCGCGGGCCAGTGGGCGCGGATCGGCGTGGAGGTGGACGGGAAGCGGATCTGGCGCCCCTACTCCCTCAGCGCTCCCGAGCACGGCGACCCCTCGATCACCGTCAGGGCCCAGGGCACCGTGTCCGAGCACCTCGTCCACCGGGCCGCTCCCGGGGATGTGCTGTACCTGGAGCGCCCGGAGGGTCAGTTCATCCTCCCGGAGATGCCCACGGAGCTGCTCTTCATGGTGGCCGGTTCCGGCATCACCCCGGTGATGTCCATGCTGCGGACCCTCATGCCTCGCAGACCGGATCACGACGTGGTCCTGGTCTACGTGGCCAGGAACCGGGAGTCGTGCATCTTCCACGACGAGATCCTGGAGCTCGCCGACCAGTTCCCCGGCCTCCGCCCGGTCCTCTGGTTCACCGAGGAGCGCGGCAGGCTCGACGCCGCGGACCCGGGTGAGGTGGGCGCGCTGTGCCCCGACCACCGGGCGCGCGCGACGTACGCGTGCGGCCCAGACTCCTTCGTCACGGCCGTGGAGGCACTGGGGGAGGTTTCCGGCCACGCCCCCGTGGTGGAGAGGTTCGATGTGGCGCGCGCAGCCACCGGCGGGCGCCCGGGAGAGATCCGTCTCCAGCGCAGCGGCCTCACCGTGGCGGTGGGTGAGCGCGACACCATCCTGGAGGCCGCCGAACGCGCCGAGCACCCCTTGCCCCACGGCTGCCGGATGGGCATCTGCCACAGCTGCCTGATTCCCATGACGGACGGAGCGGTCACCAACATCCGCACCGGTGAGCTCCACCGGGAACCCGGGCCCATCCAGACCTGCGTGACGAGGCCCTCCCCCTACGCCGCATTCGACGCCTGACACCCACCACTCTCCCCTCTCCGCCGGTACCGATCCCTCCGGCCTGCACCCCTTGAACAAAGGAACCCCCATGACGCTCACCTCAGCCACCCCCACCCCGGACACCAGAACAGCGCCGCGTCCACCGGGTGATCCCCTGAATCTCACGCGGGCGGAACTCGACGACCTCGCGGCACAGCTCGACGCCGTGCGGGAGGACATCTTCTCCCAGCGCGGGCAGTCGGACGCGCGATACATCCGCCGTGTGGTGGCCCTGCAGCGCGGCCTGGAGCTGACGGGGCGCGCGTGCATGATCTTCTCCCGGCACAAGCCCCTGTGGTGGAGCGGCGTGGGCTGCCTGAGCGTGGGCAAGATCCTGGAGAACATGGAGATCGGGCACAACGTCCTGCACGGTCAGTGGGACTGGATGAACGACAAGGAGATCCACTCCACCACGTGGGAGTGGGACTTCGTGGCACCGTCCGTCGGCTGGCAGCGCACCCACAACGATCTCCACCACACCTGGACCAACGTGCTCGGCAAGGACCGGGACGTGGGGTACAACGTGCTGCGCATGGACCCGGACCAGCCGTGGCGGCCGGTGAACCTGCTCAATCCCGTGATCAACCTCCTCCTGGCCCCGGCTTTCGAGTGGGGGATCGCCATCTACGACGTGGAGCTGGACCAGTTCCGCGCCGGGACCAAGTCCGGCCGAGCCACCTGGGAGGACTTCAAGCGCGTGATGAAGAAGCTCGGGCGGCAGTCCGCGAAGGACTTCGTGGTCTCGCCCCTGCTGGCGTCCCTCACCGGGTCGGGGAAGGCGTCGATCAAGGGCTTCCTGGCGGCGAACGTGATCCGCAACATCTGGGCGCACGCGGTGATCTTCTGCGGCCACTTCCCGGACGGTGCAGAGACCTTCACGGAGGACGAGGTGGAGAACGAGTCGCGGGGGCACTGGTACCGGTGGCAGGCCATGGGATCCGCGAACATCGACGGCTCCCGCCTCATGCACTTCATGAGCGGCAACCTCTCCTTCCAGATCGAGCACCACCTGTTCCCGGACATGCCCTCCAACCGGCTGGCCCAGATCGCACCGCGCGTGCGGGAGATCTGCCAGCAGTACGGGATCCGCTACACCTCCGGTCCGCTGCCCCGCCAGGTGTTCCAGGCGTGGCGCAAGGTGTTCCGGCTCGCCCTGCCCTGATCCCGCCCGGTGTCCGTGGCAGGAGCTCGGCTCACCGAGAACTCCCGCGGGACAGGCGCGAGCTCGCACTACGCGCCGGTAGGCGTTCACACGGCCCTCCCCCTAGGGTGTAATCCGGCACACACTTTGGCCGTGGATGGGGGTGTCCCCTGGGATGCGCCGCGCGCCCACGGCCCGGACAGGAAGAGGATCAGCGCATGAGCGACGAGCAGCCCGTGGGCCACCTGGGCGTGAACGGCGAGGACACCCCGGACGCCCACTACATCCGCACCGGTGAGCACAGTTTCCGCACCACCGTGTTCACCCAGGGTGCATGGAGCCCCCAGGAGCAGCACATGGCGGCGTCCTCCGGGCTGCTGGTGCACGAGATCGAGCGCAACCACCCGCGCGAGGACATGATCCCGGTGCGCTTCTCGTTCGACATCCTGGGGTTCATCGCCGGCGGCGAGATCGAGGTGCACACCCGCGTGCTGCGCCCGGGCAAGACCATCGAGCTGGTGGAGGCCACCATGAGCAGCGGCGGGCGGGACTGCATCCGGCTGAGCATGTGGCGGCTGAAGACCTCGGACACCCAGGACGTGGCGGGCGGGGAGATCGAGCCGCTCACGCCGCTGGAGCAGTGCGAGGAGCTGAACATGTACGAGCAGTGGGGCGGCGGCTACATCGGCTCCCTCGAGGCCCGCGTGGCGCGCATGCCCCGCCCGGGCAGCGGCGCGGGCTGGCTGCGGATCAGCAAGGCCGTGGTGGAGGGCGAGGAGTCCTCCCCCACCGCCCAGTTCATCAGCGCGGTGGACGCCGCCAACGGCCTGGCGCCCCGCGTGGAGATCGGCCCGTGGGCGTTCCCCAACGTGGACCTCACCATCCACATGTTCCGCGCCCCGGTCTCCGCGTGGGTGGGCCTGGACACCAACGTGGAGTTCGGCGGGGACGGCGTGGGCCTGACCCACTCGGAGCTCTTCGACGAGCAGGGCCCGATCGGCCGGGTGGCCCAGGCGCTGACCGTCCGCCGCATGGGCTGAAGCCCCGCTGCGCGAACGACGCCGCCCGCCCCGGCGGGTGCGGGCCGGTTCGGCAGTGC
>NZ_JASDCY010000077.1:0-10704 GCF_030407675.1 Kocuria sp. APC 4018
GGCGCCGCACGCTGTGCTGCCAGATTACCCGACCCTGCGCCGCCCACCCGGGTTCTGCGAGCCTGCGGCGGCGTGGCAGAGTAGTGCGCGTGAACTACGCAACCGATCTCACGCCCCAGGAATTCGCCGAACTCGACGCCCTCGTGGGCGAGTGGACGCACCTGCCCGACATCGCCGAGGCCATGGACATCCAGATCACCCGGGTGCACCGTCTCATGGACGACGGCTCCCTGCTGGAGGTGCGCCGCCCCGAGGACCGCGTGCGCGTGGTGCCCGCGGCGTTCATGGACGGCTCGCACCCCGTGGACTCCCTCAAGGGCACGGTGGCGGTGCTGCGTGACGCGGCCTACACGGATGCGCAGGCCATCCGCTGGCTGTTCACCGAGGACGAGTCCCTCCCCGGCCGCCCGATCGACGCGCTGCGCCGCGGTCAGAAGACCGAGGTGCGGCGCCGGGCACAGGCGCTCGGCTGGTGAACCGGGCCGACTGAGAACAGCGGAGGGCGCCGGCCCGCAGCGTGCCCGGACCCCGCCCGCGGCGCGGGGCTCGCGGCCCCTCCTCCGGGGTGACTCAGCGTGTGCGGCGCACCGCCGCGTCCGCCAGCGCCCGCAGTCCCGCGCGGGGCACCTCGCCGGTGGGCAGCACCGCCAACGCCTCGTCCGAGGACGTCACGAGGTCCGCGATGAGCTGCTCGGAGCGCTCGTGGGCGCCGCTGGAGCGCATGAGGTCACGCACCCGCGCCACGTCCTCCTCGGTGAGCCGTTCGCAGCCCAGCACCGATTCGAGCCACTGCCGCTGCGCGGGGGAGCACCCGGCGGAGCAGAGCGCGATCAGGGCGGTGCGCTTGCCCTCCCTGATGTCGTCCCCCGCGGGTTTGCCCGTGGTCTCCGGGTCGCCGAACACACCCAGGACGTCGTCGCGCAGCTGGAACGCCTCTCCCAGGGGAAGGGTGAACGCCGCGCACGCAGCCAGGAACTGCTGGCCCGCACCGGCCAGGGCGGCACCGATGGCCACGGGGTGCTCCACCGAGTACTTGGCGGACTTGAAGCGCAGCACCGTCATGGCGCGCTCGAGCTGCACCGCGGCGTCGTGCGACGGCGGGGCGACCTCCGCGTGGATGTCGAGGTACTGCCCGGCCATCACCTCGGTGCGCATGCTCGAGAAGATGTGCCGCGCCGCGGCACCCGCCGCAGGGGCCACACCTGCGGCGGCCTCGGCGAAGAGCTGCTCCGCGAAGGACAGACTCATGTCCCCGGTGAGCACGGCGGCACCGACGCCGAAGTGCTCAGGATCCGCGGCCCAGCCGGCCTCGCGGTGGACGGCCTCGAAGACCCTGTGGACGCTCGGCCTGCCGCGGCGGGTGTCCGAGCGGTCCAGGACGTCGTCGTGGATCAGCGCCGCCGTCTGGAACAGTTCGAGGGATGCCGCCGCGGCCACCACGACGTCGCTGCCCGCCTCCCCGCCCGCGGCGCACCAGCCCCAGTGGCACAGTCGCGCGCGCAGCCGCTTGCCGCCGTGCGTGAGGTCGGCGATGGCCGCTACCAGGCGCGTGGCGTCGGGGGAGATGGCGGTGACCCGTTCCCGCTCGGCGGCGAAGAACTCGCGGATGGCGGTGTCGAGCCGGGCGGTGAACTGGGCGTCCTGCGCGGCGGCAGTGGCGGCGGGATCGTCCGTGGAGGTCATTCCGGGGCACCTTTGCTGGGAGGGGTGGCGTGTGCCGGGCCACGCGGGCCGGGCTCGCCCGCGGGGTCCGCGGACCGGCCCGCCCAGCCTAGCCGCACGTCACGGGCTCCGTTCAGCGTGTCGGAGCCGAACCCTAGGCTGGGCTCCGTCCCGGCCCCGGCACGGCGGGGGTCTCCGGGTCCGTCCCGGAGGAGCTGAGACGGGAGGCGCACGCGATGGGCGGTCCGAGCCCGCAGCAGCTGGAGGAGTACCGGCGCTGCGCGATCCTGCACGTGGACATGGACATGTTCTACGTGGGGGTCGAGCTGCTCACCGCACCGCAGCACCGCGGCCGCCCAGTGATCGTCGCGGGTTCCGGGCCGCGCTCCGTGGTGCTCTCGGCCTCCTACGAGGCCCGCGAGTACGGGGTGCACTCCGCCATGCCGGTCTCCCAGGCGCGGGCCAGGTGCCCCTCGGCAGTGCTGCTGGAACCCCACCGGGAGGCCTACGCCCACTACTCGGCGATCGTGATGGACATCTTCCGCTCCGTGACGGACCGGGTGGAGCAGCTGAGCGTGGACGAGGCGTTCGTGGACGTCTCGGGCGCCATCCGCCGCTGCGGGCCACCCGTGGAGATCGCCCGGCGGCTGCGGCGCACCATCCACGAGCGGACCGGGCTCACCGCGTCCGTGGGGATCGGCGAGAACAAGACGGTGGCCAAGATCGCCTCGGCGCACTGCAAGCCGGACGGGCTGCTCGTGGTGGCCCCGGAGCACACCCGGGCGTTCCTCGCCCACCTGCCGGTGGAGCGGCTGTGGGGCGTGGGCAGGCGCACGTCCGAGACCCTTCACGCGGCGGGACTCGCCACGGTGGGGGACATCGCGGACACCCCGCTGCCGCGGCTGCACGCCCTCGTGGGGGTGGCCGCGGGCTCACACCTGCAGCAGCTCGCCCTCGGCCACGACCCGCGCCCCGTGACACCCGTGCGGGAGGAGAAGAGCCTGGGGGCCGAACGCACGTTCCAGACGGACGTGGCGGACACCGCCCAACTGAAGCGCGTCCTGCTCGGGCTGAGCCACGACACGGCGGCCCGGCTGAGACGCCACGGTCTGCTCACGGGACGGGTAGGGCTCAAGCTGCGGTACGCGGACTTCACCACGATCACCCGCTCGCGCACCCTGGGCCACCCCGTGGCCTCCGCCCACGACCTCTACACGGAGGCCACCGGTCTGCTCGACGCACTGGGGCCGCGCCCGCAGGCGGTGCGGCTGGTAGGTGTCAGGTCCGAGAAGCTCGTGGGATCCGGCCACGCCCTCCAGCTCAGCCTGGACGGCCGCGAGGGGGAGTGGGGAGCGGCCGAGGAGGCCATGGACCGGGTGCACCACCGGTTCGGGCCGGGGGTCGTGCGTCCAGCGAAACTGATGGATCCCACGGTGCCAAACGTCCCGCCACGGGATATTCTGGACGGTACGTGAGGGACGGTCCCACGGCCACCGCCTCACTCTCTCAACCCCACAGGAGGAATCGTGCCTCTCTCCGAGCACGAACAGCAGCTTCTCGCCCAGCTCGAGAAGCAGCTGCACGAAGACGACCCCCGCTTCGCATCCAGCATGCACACCGAAACGGTGCGGGGGCGGGGCTCCATGCGCAACGTCGTGCTGGGGGTCGTGCTCGCGGTGGTGGGACTCGGCGTCCTCCTCGCCGGGGTGTCCACGCAGCTGATCGTGGTGGGAGTGCTCGGCTTCGTGGTCATGGCCGGCGGCACGTACGTGGCCACCCTCCGCAGCAAGGCTCCCGCGGGCGCGGCGTCGTCCACGGGCACCACCCCGGGGGGCTCCGGACCCGCCCCGAAGAAGTCCTCCACTTTCCTCCAGGGCCTTGAGGAGAAGTGGGACAGGCGCAACCAGGGCGGGCTCTGACCGGCCCGCCAGAGGCCCTCGCGGCTCCGATCTTCCTCGAACTCCCCGGCGTGTCGCCGGGGAGTTCTTCTGTGTCCGCTCCCGCGGCACTACCGCCCCCGCCCCAGGACAGGGCCCGGTTGCGCCTCCTCTCAAGGGGCCCGCAGACCCTGGGTTGGGCCGCCCGGAGAGGCATTGTGGAGCGTTCTGCATTGACCGGGGAGTGGAGTGGAGTAAAGTGGAGGGCGGTAGAGAAGCGGGGGTCGGGCTGGCCCTGAGGCGAAGGCGGTGGCGATGTTTCTCGGAACATACGAACCGCGTCTCGACGACAAGGCACGGCTCATCCTTCCGGCGAAGTTCAGGGCTGAACTGGCGGACGGACTCGTGCTGACGCGCGGACAGGAGCGATGCCTGTACGTGTTCAGCGCGGAGGAGTTCGCCAGGGTCCACGAACAGATGCGGGCGGCGCCGCTGTCGTCCAAGCAGGCCAGGGACTACATCCGCGTTTTTCTCTCCGGAGCCTCGGACGAGGTTCCGGACAAGCAAGGTCGCATCACCATTCCCGCGTCCCTGCGCTCCTACGCGGGCCTGGACCGGGAACTGGCGGTGATCGGGGCGGGCAGCCGCGCCGAGATCTGGGATGCGGCCGCCTGGCAGCAGTACCTCTCGGAGAAGGAAGCGGCATTCTCCGAGACGGAGGACGAGGTCATCCCCGGACTCTTCTGAGGTCCCGGCCCGGTGCCTCGCCGGTGCGTTCCCGGTCATGAGATCTCCAGCCGCCCACGTCACCGTCCTGACTCGACTTCCCCCGAGCCAGGCCGGATTCGAGGGGCGAGCGGCGGATGGGGATCTGGTGACCGGGTGGCCGGCCCGCGGGGCCGCCGCGCCCGGAGACGAATCGGAGGGCCAGGATCGCCGGGTGCGCCGCGCGATCCGAGCCGCTACTGGGCGGTGATGTCACTGGGCGGTGCGATGTCACTGGGCTGTGACGTCACTGGGCGGTGCGACGTCACCGGCAGGTTCCCCGGCTGCGTCGGCGGGCGGTCACGGCCCGTACCATGGCACAGGGTCCTCGACCCACCCCCCCCCAGCACCACCAGCAACAGACCAGGAGCCCGGCATGGAAGAGGCGCCCGCCGAGCAGCGGCACGTTCCCGTGATGCTGCACCGCTGCCTCGACCTCCTCGCCCCGGCACTGGAGTCCCCGAGCCCTGTGGTCGTCGACGCGACCCTCGGGATGGGCGGGCACACCGAGGCGATCCTCGACCGTTTCCCGCGCGCCAGGGTGGTGGGCATCGACCGGGACCCGCAGGCGCTGCGGCTCGCCGGGCGGCGGCTCGAGCGGTTCGGGGACCGCTTCACGAGCATCCACACCACGTACGACCACATTGCCGACGCCGCCGCGCTGGCGGGCGTGGAGCGGGTGGACGGGATCCTCTTCGACCTGGGAGTCTCCTCCCTCCAGCTGGACGAGCGCGACCGCGGCTTCGCCTACTCCTTCGACGCGCCACTCGACATGCGCATGGACTCCCGGGCCGAGCTCACGGCCCGCACGGTGGTCAACGAGTACTCCGAGGACGAGCTGCGGGACATCATCTACCGGTGGGGTGAGGACCGCTTCGCGCCGCGGATCGCGCGCGCGATCGTGGCCGCCCGGACGCAGGCACCTCTGGACACCACCGCCCAGCTCGTAGAGGTGGTGCGCTCCGCCGTTCCCGCCGCCGCGCAGCACAAGAAGGGGCACCCCGCCAAGCAGACGTTCCAGGCGCTGCGCATCGAGGTCAACGAGGAGCTGGACGTCCTGGAGCGAGCGATCCCCGCGGCCGTGGAAACTGTCAGGGTGGGAGGGCGTGTCGTCGCCATGAGCTACCACTCCCTGGAGGACAGAATCGTCAAGCAGGAGTTCGCTCGCGGTGCGCGTTCCACGGCACCCCGGGGCTTCCCCGTGGAGCTGCCGGAGCACCAGCCGGTGCTGAAGGTCGTCACGCGCGGGGCCGAGCGGGCCCACGAGGACGAGACGGCGGGCAACCCGCGCGCCGCGTCCGCCCGGCTCCGGGCGGCGGAGCGCCTGCGGGAGACCATCACACCAGGGGGGACGCGATGAGCCGAGGACCGGACCGCGCGGCGTCGGCCCCGGAGTCCCCGGGTGACGCGCAGCGGCAGCCGCTGTCCGTGGTGCCACGGCGCGTGCCCCGCCGCAGCCGTGTGTCCACGGTGGTGATGTGCACGCTCGCACTGGCCGCAGCACTCGTGGGCATCCTGCTGCTGAACGTCCAGATCACGCAGGGGCAGTACCAGCTGACCGAGCTCACCGGGCAGGAGCGGGCGCTGTCGCAGGAGAACGAGGCGCTCACGCAGGACATCGAGGCCAACTCCGCACCGCAGAACCTCGCCGCCCGCGCGAACGACCTCGGCATGGTGCCGGCCCAGGACGTGGGCAGCATCAACGTGGACACCGGTGACGTCACGCCGCCGTCCGCACCGGCGGAGAAGAAGGACTCCCAGGACATCCTCGTCCCGCCCGCGGAGATGAAGGGCTCCGACGCCGCCGAGAAGAACCGGGCGGCCGCGGAGGAGCGTGCGGAGAAGCGCGCCAAGGAGGAGGCGGAGAAGAAGACCGCCCAGCGTGAGGCCGACCGCAAGGCCGAGGAGGCGCGGGGCCTCAACGGCGGTTCCATCCCCGCGCCGTCGCAGCGCGCGCCCGGTCAATGAGCCGTCGGTCCGCCCGGCGGACCGGAACCAGCACCCGTCGGAGGTAGCCGCACCACGCAGGCGTCCAGGAATCGAGGAAGACCGTGTCACCAGCACCCGCGCGCAGGAACCGCCTGCTCAGGCCCTACACGCGCACCCAGGTGGGGATCGCCCTCCTGCTGGCGCTGCTGCTGCTCGTGGCCGGTCGGCTCTTCTGGGTGCAGGGCCTGGACCCCACGGGCCGCGCCGAGGCGGCCGCGCAGCAGCGCACCATGGTGGAGCCCGTTCCCGCGGTGCGTGGCGAGATCACGGACACGAGCGGCACCGTGCTGGCCCGCACGCTGCAGCGCTACGACATCACGGTGGACCAGACCGCGGTCACGGAGGTGGCGGTTCCGAACAAGGACGGCACCGTGGAGACAGTGACGCCCACCCAGGCGGTCTACAAGATCGCCGACGCGCTGGGGATGAAGGACTCGGACGTCAAGAACGCCCTGGACGGCGACAAGACCTTCAACTACGTGGCGCGCGGGGTCACCCCCGAGCAGTACAACGCCCTGCGCGAGCTGAACCTGCCCTACATCTACGGCCAGCCCACCTTCCAGCGCAGCTACCCGAACGGTTCCCTGGGCGGGTCCGTGGTGGGCTTCCTGGGTAGTGAGGGACAGGCCCTCGGCGGCATCGAGCAGACCCAGGACGAGCTGCTGCGGGGCACGGACGGAGAACGCCAGTTCGAGATCTCCGGCGACGGGGTGCGCATCCCGGTGGCACCGCAGGAGCAGAAGGCCGCGCAGGACGGTTCGGACGTCCAGCTGTCCCTGGACAGCGACGTCCAGTTCTTCGCGGAGCAGGCCGTGCGCGAACGCACCAAGGAGCTCAAGGCCGAGTGGGGCACGGCCGTGGTCATGGATGTGAAGACCGGCAAGGTGCTGGCGCTCGCGGACTCGTCCTCGGTGGACCCGAACGTGCCGGGCAAGGCGGACGCGGAGGACCTCTCCGCGCGCGCTGTGACCCAGGCCGTCGAGCCCGGGTCCACGGAGAAGATCGCCACGCTCGCGGGCGCCCTGGACCGGGGCATCGTGGCGCCGGAGACCGAGATCACCGTGCCGCCGTACCTGCAGATCGGCTCCGAGAAGATCACGGACGCGTTCGACCACGGCACGCAGAACCGCACCGCCGCGGGCATCATCGCGGACTCCATGAACACGGGAACCGTGATCATGGGCTCCAAGATGGACAAGGAGACCCGCCACGACAACCTTGAGGAATTCGGGGTGGGATCGGCCACCGGCATCGAGCTGCCCGGCGAGTCCACGGGCATCCTGACCCCGGCCGCACAGTGGGATGCCCGCCAGGAGTACACGGTGCTGTTCGGACAGGGAGTGTCCCAGACACCGCTGCGCACGGCCTCGATCTTCCAGGCGGTGGCCAACGGCGGGAAGCAGATCGAGCCGCGGATCGTGGAGTCCACCACGTCCCCGGACGGCACGGTCACCACGCCCGAGAGCCCCGCCCCGAAGCAGGTGATCTCGGAGACCGCGGCCCAGCAGACCCTGGACGTGATGGAGAACGTGGTCACCCAGGGCGGCGCCAAGGACGCCGCCGTTCCCGGCTACCGCGTGGGCGGCAAGACCGGCACCGCGGAGGCCCCCAGCGAGAAGGGCGGCTACGACGGCTTCACCACGTCCTTCGTGGGAGTGGCACCCATGGAGGACCCCCAGTACCTGGTGGGCGTGACCATGCAGCGGCCGCAGGGCGACGTCCACACCGTGGGCGTGACGTCCACGTTCTCCCAGATCATGTCCCAGGTGCTGCACCACTACAACGTGGCACCCTCCACCACCAAGGCGCCGGAGCTGGACATGCAGGTGCCGGAGGACATCAAGAAGGACGTGACACCCACCAACGCGCTCGAGCAGACCTGGCCTCAGCCGGGCAGGGACGAGTCCCAGGGATAAACTGCGGACTCAGAGCGACAACGCACGAGCAATCACCGGTGAGGCACCGGCCCGGGTGGACGGGGCACGTCCGCAGACAGGTTCGAAGAGGTATTCATGGTGGCTTCTGCCCGCGAGGGATCGGATGCGCAGAGCGTGCGTCCGTCCCATCCCGTCCCGCACACGGTCGAGGACGTCGCCCGGCTCACGGGCGCCCGGCTGGTGCCGGTGGCCACGGGCCGTCCGGGCTCCGTCACGGGCGTGGTGCTGAACTCCCGGGAGGTGCAGCCCGGTGACCTCTACGCGGCTCTGCCCGGTGCCCGCGTCCACGGTGCCCGCTTCGCGTCCGACGCCGCCGCGGCCGGTGCGGTGGCCGTGCTCACGGATCCGGACGGAGCGGCGGAGCTCTCGCGGACCGGCGTGGAGCTGCCGGTGCTCGTGAGCCCCGAGCCCCGTCAGTGGGTCGGCTCCGTGGCCGCGGCCGTGTACGGCTCCCAGCCGCAGGACGGTGCGGCCCAGGAACTGTTCGCGGTGACCGGGACCAACGGCAAGACGACCACCACCTACTTCACCACCTCCGTCCTGCGCGCCCTGGGGCACACCACGGGGCTGATCGGGACCATCGAGATCCTCGCCGGGGACACCCCCATCCCGTCGCAGCTCACCACCCCGGAGGCCCCCCACGTCCACAGCCTGCTGGCGCTCATGCGGGAACGGGGTATCACGGCCACCGCCATGGAGGTCTCCTCGCACGCGCTCGAGTTCCACCGCGTGGACGGGGTGCGCTACGACGTCGCGGGGTTCACCAACCTCACCCAGGACCACCTGGACCTGCACGGCTCCATGGCGGAGTACTTCGAGGCCAAGGCCCAGCTGTTCACGGCGCAGCGGACCCGGCGCGCCGTCGTCGTGCTGTCCGAGGACGACCCGTGGGGCGCGGCCATGGCGCGGCGGGCGCGGGAGAACCTCGGGGCGCAGAACGTGAGCACCGTGGCCCTGCGGGGCAGCGACCACGGGGGTCCCGAGGCGGACGCGGCGGACTGGACCCTGAGCTCGCTGACCAGCCGGGGCATTGGCACGTCGTTCGTGCTGCGGCACCGGGACGGCCGTGAGCTGCGCGTGCACACCGGCCTGCCGGGTGACTTCAACGTGGCCAACGCGGCGCTCGCGGTGCTCATGGTGCTGGACTCCGGCGTGGCGCTCGACACCCTGCAGCGCGCCCTGGACGAGCACGACCCGCTCACCGCGAGCGTGCCCGGTCGCATGGAGCTCGTGGGGACCCGGCCCACCTCCCTCGTGGACTTCGCCCACAACCCGGACGCCCTGGTACGTGCGCTGCGCTCGGTGGACCCCGAGGACGGCCGCGTGATCATCGTGTTCGGCGCCACGGGGGAGCGCGACACCACCAAGCGCCCCGTCATGGGCCGAGTGGCCGCCGAGGAGGCGGACGTGGTGATCGTCACGGACGACGACCCCCACGGGGAGGATCCCGGCCCGATCCGCGAGCAGGTGGCCGCGGGTGCCCGCGAGGCCGTGGCCGCGGGGGCCCGTGCCTCCGAGGTGCTGGTCATCGAACCGCGTGCCACCGCCATCCGCACCGCGGTGCGCATGGCCCGGCCCGAGGACTCGGTCATCGTGGCCGGCAGGGGCCACGAGACCGTGCAGGACGTCGGCGGCGTGGACGTCCCCCTGGACGACCGCGTGGAGCTGCGGGAGGCGCTTGCCGCCCTGCAGACGCACTCAGAGGAGCAGAAATGATCGCCATCTCCGCCGCCCGGATCGCGGAGGCCGTGAACGGCCGGCTCGCCGGTGTCCCGGACCCCGACTCCGTGACCGTCACGTCCGTGACCACGGACTCGCGCGAGGTCGCGCCCGGCACGCTGTTCGTCGCGAAGCCGGGGGAGACCACGGACGGTCACCGCTTCGTGCCGCAGGCCGCGGCCGCCGGAGCCGTGCTGCACCTCACCGAGCGCGAGGTCCTGGACGAGTCCGGCAGTCCGTACCCGTGCGTGGTGGTCGAGGACGTGGTCCTGGCCATGGGCGCGCTGGCGAGCTGCGTGGTGCAGCGGCTGCGGGCCGAGCACCCGGTCACGGTCGTGGCCGTCACGGGGTCGGTGGGCAAGACCACCACCAAGGACCTGCTGCACGGGATCTTCGGCGCGGAGGGCCCCACCGTGGCCCCGCGCAACTCCTACAACGGCGAGGTGGGCGTCCCCCTCACGGTGTTCACCGCCACGGAGGACACCGAGTACCTCGTGATCGAGATGGGCGCCACCCACATCGGCAACATCCGCTACCTGTGCGACATGGTGCGCCCGGACGTGGGCGCCGTGCTGTGCGTCGGCTCGGCGCACGCGGGGGAGTTCGGCGGCGTCGAGAACATCGCCCGCGCCAAGGGCGAGATGGTCGAGGCCCTCGCGCCCGAGGGCACGGCCGTGCTCAACGACGACGACGCCCGCGTGCGGGCCATGCGCGAGCGCACCGCGGCGCACGTCCTGTCCTTCGGAGAGGGGCCG
>NZ_JASDCY010000078.1:0-10429 GCF_030407675.1 Kocuria sp. APC 4018
CCGACGCCCCTCTTCCCGCCCCAGGCGACCACGCGGCATCGTCCCGAGCTGCGACCTCGCCGGGGAGCGGCGGGGGCGCGCCGGGTGACCCCGCGGCGTCGGCTCCTTCCAACGCCCCGGGTCTGAACCGGCAGATCCTCGCGCTCGCCGTGCCCGCGTTCGGGGCGCTGATTGCGGAGCCGCTGTTCCTGCTCGCGGACTCGGCGATCATCGGGCACCTGGGCACTGCCGAGCTCGCCGGTGTGGGGATCGCGTCCACCCTGGTGCAGACCGTGGTGGGGCTCATGGTGTTCCTGGCCTACAGCACCACGCCCGCGGTGGCGCGCCATCTCGGGGCGGGGCGGCTGGCGGACGCACTGCGCGTGGGTCGGGACGGGCTGTGGACCGCCGCCGGGCTGGGCATCATCCTGGCGGCCGTGGGCGCTGTGGTGATGCGGCCCCTGCTGCGCGCGATGGGTGCGCAGGGGGAGGTGCTGGACCACGCGACGTCGTACGCGCTGTGGTCCCTGCCCGGCCTGGTGGCCATGCTGATCGTCCTCGCGGCGGTGGGGGTGCTGCGCGGGCTGCAGGACACCACCACCCCGCTGCTTGTCGCCGGCGTGGGTGCGGCGGTGAACGCGGGACTGAACTTCGCCCTGGTCTACGGCGCGGACCTGGGGGTCGCGGGTGCGGCGATCGGCACCAGCATCACGCAGTGGGGCATGGCCCTGACCTACCTGGTGATGCTGGGGCGCCGGTTCCGCGCGGAGGGCGTGGCGGTGCGGACCAGCTGGGAGGGGATCCGCGGACACCTCACCGTGGGCTCGTGGCTCATGCTGCGCACCCTGTCCCTGCGGGTGGCGATCCTCTCCACCGTGGTGGTGGCCACCGCGCAGGGTGCCGAGAACCTGGCCGCGTACCAACTGACCATGACGATCTTCAACTTCCTGGCCTTCGCCCTGGACGCGCTCGCCATCGCCGCCCAGGCGCTGCTGGGCAAGGAGCTGGGCGCCCGGGACGTGAGCTGCCAGGAGGACCGGGACGCGGTGCGGCTGCTCATGCGGCGGCTGCTGCGCTGGGGGCTGGGCTTTGGCATGGTCACCGGGCTGCTGGTGGGCGTGCTGGGGCCGCGGCTGGGCTTCCTCTTCACGGACTCGCAGGATGTGCAGGCACTGTTCGGCGTCTCCCTGCTGGTGGTCGCGGTGGGCCAGCCGGTCGCGGCGTTCGTGTTCGTGCTCGACGGCGTGCTGATCGGCGCCGGGGACGCCCGTTACCTGGCCCTGGCCGGGGTCGTGAACCTGGTGGTCTACCTCCCGCTGCTGTGGGCCGTGGCCCAGTGGGGCGGCACCGGAGCCGCCGGGGCGGTGTGGCTGTGGCTCGCGTACGCCGGGGGCTACACGGGGGCCCGCGCGGCGACCCTGGGGTGGCGAATCCGCGGTTCGCGCTGGATGCTCGCCATGGCGTGAGGGCGGCGCGGTGCCGCTCCGGCCCCGTGGAAGCGCGGAGGGTCCGGGAGGTGCCGACGCGTGGAGGTGCGGCGGGGCAGAGTGCCGGGCCGAGCGGCGTCGTGCGCCGGGGCGGCCCACGAGCACCGGGACGACGTGTGGTGAACCGTTCCGTTCCCAGCTCGCGGGACTACTGTTAAGGCATGAACAAAGACGTTCGCAACACCTCGTCCACCGCTCCCGTCCTTGTGGGCATCGACGGATCGGAGATCGCCCTGCGGGCTCTCGACCGTGCGCTCGCGGAGGCCCGTGCCCGCAATGTTGGCGTGCGCCTGCTCGGCGCGTTCCCCGTGGCCATCGTGGGGGAGCCCGAACTGGAGGCCCGCTACCGGGACGCCGTCAGCCAGGAGTGCGAGAACAACCTGCTGGCCGCCGTGGAGCACGCCCGGCAGCAGGATCCGGAGGTCCCGCTCGACACGGTCACCGCCGAGGGCGACGCCGCCCGCTCCGTGCTGCGCGCCGCCAAGGACTGCTCCCTGGTGGTCATGGGCAAGCGCGGCCGGGGAGGCGCCCTGCGCGGCCGTCTGGGCTCGGTCTCCAACGCGGTGGCCGCTCACAGCCCCGTTCCCGTGATCGTGGTCCCGCCCGGGGCGCAGCAGGACTCCTCGGACCAGGAGCAGGCCCGCTCCGAGGCCCAGGAGGCACGGGACGTCCAGCTCACCGAGCAGCAGGAGAAGGCGCGCGTCCCCGCGTCCGAGACGGACTTCTCCGGGACCGTGGTGGTGGGCGTGGACGCCGCCGGGGACGAGAACCCCGCGGTGGCCCAGGCCATCGAGTACGCCACGTCCCACGGTCTGGGGCTCAGCCTGGTGTCCGTGAACGGGGCGCTGTCCGGAACGCCCGAGTGGTTCCAGGACCAGTACAACCAGACCTACTACTTCGAGGAGTCCCTCAAGAAGCTCTCGGCGCTCGCGCGCAGCATCGCGGAGCGGGCACCCGGCGTGCAGGTCTCGGACTACGCGTTCCTGGGCCGCCCGGGACGCGTGCTCGTGCAGGCCTCCCGCACCGCGGACCTCGTGGTGGTGGGCTCCCGCGGGGTCGGCGGGTTCACCGGCCTGCTCATGGGCTCCGTGTCCCAGGCCGTGCTGACCGGCGCCGCCGGACCCGTGATGGTGGTCCCCAGCAAGCGCTGAGCCCACCCCGGCACATTCCCCTTCCCGATCGAGACAAGCAGGTGCAGATTCATGACACAGAACATCGTGGTGGCGTACGACGGCTCCGACCACAGTGAGCGCGCCCTGGACTGGGCGATCGCGGAGTCCCAGCAGCGGCAGCTGCCCGTGAAGATCGTGCTCTCCACGGGGCGCCAGACCGGGCTGGACCAGTCCCTCTACGGGGCCTTCGCGGAGGCGCTGCAGGAGGAGTCGGAGAAGCTCGCCAAGCACGCCGTGGAGAAGGCGCGGACCGCGGGCGTGACCGCCCAGGGCATCATCGAGCGCGGCGACGCCGCCGGGGTCATCGTCTACGAGGCGCAGGACGCCGACATGGTGGTCATGGGCAAGCGCGGCCACCACGGTGTGCGTGGCCGGGTGGGCTCGGTCTCCGCGGCCGTGGCCTCCCACGCCAAGGTCCCGGTGGTCATCCTCCCGGAGAGCTGGAACCCCGAGGAGCGCGAGTCCCGCCCCGAGGGCGAGAGCTTTGCCGGCTGCGTGGTGGTGGGCGTGGACAAGCTCGGCACCGAGAACGCCGCGGTGCCGCTGGCCGCCCGCTACGCCACCGAGCACGGCCTCACGCTCGCGGTGGTCAGCGTGGTCCCCACCACCAGCTACCTGCCCATGAACTCGTACGAGCTGGACCGCGCCGTCCAGGAGCAGCTCAAAGCACCGGCGAAGGAGCTCACGGAGTCCGTGGCGCAGGAGCTGCGCGGCGACTTCCCGGACCTGGAGATCGTCACGCGCGTGCTGGACGGGCGCCCCGCAGACGCGCTCGTGGACGCCTCGCACACCGCGGACCTGATGGTCATGGGCACGCGCGGCTACGGCGGCTTCCGCGGTCTGCTCATGGGGTCTGTCTCCCAGGCCGTGCTGGCGGACGCGGACTCGCCGGTGATGGTGGTTCCCAGCGCACGCAGCTGACGCGCACGACGCCGCACGGCGGGCTCACGCGGGCCGGTTCCCTGGACCAGGGGGCCGGCCCGCGGTCGTGTCCGGCGGGGCGCCGCGCCGAGGGGCTTCCGGATGTGGTCCGGGACACGGCGCGCACGTAGCCTGGACGGCACGAAGCGGCGCACCGCGCCGGACGCCGAGCCCGGGAGGATCCCGTGACCACCTCGAAGACTGCCCTGTCCCCTGCGAGGCGCATGCTGCTCACGGCAGCACTGGGCGCCGTCCTCGTGGCGGGCTCCACGCTTCCCGCCCAGGCCATGGAGGTTCCACCGCGCCCGGCCGAGGGCGCGGTTCAGGACCAGGCGGACCTGCTGACCACGCAGGAGGAGGCGGACCTCAACCGGCTGATCGGGGACAAGAACGGTGAGAACGAGTACATCCGCGCCGCAGTGCTCACGGTGAACGACACCCAGGGCGAGGACATCGAGGAGTTCTCCCGGAAGGTCGCCACTGACTGGGGCGTGGGTGAGGACGGCCGCAACAACGGCGTGCTCGTGGTCGCGGACATGGGCGAGCGGGAGCTGCGCATCGAGGTGGCGGACGGCGCCCGCGAGGTGCTCTCGGACTCGGATGCCGAGAAGATCATGGAGCAGGAGCTCGAGCCCGGGTTCCAGGACGAGGACTACGCCGGCGCGTTCACGGACACCGTCACGGAGGTCTACGACCAGGCGAACCCCCAGGCTGCCGCGGACCGGGAGGCCAAGAGCAACACCATCATGGCGGTGGTGCTCGGCGCGCTCGGACTGGGCGGCGTGGTGACCGCTCTGCTCGTCTGGGGTCACACCCGCCGCACCAAGAAGATCCGTGAGCAGGCGGACCGGGAGATCGAGCAGTTCCAGCGCGAGCACCCGGAGGAGAACATCACGGAGGGCATGCGCCGTGCGTACTACCGCTACCGCGAGCAGAACCGCAAGGCCCCCGGGCTCAACGACACACCCGGCACCGCCAAGGACAAGGACGGGGTGGAGCGCGAGGTGCAGTACGCGCCGTCGTTCCAGTCCTGGCTGCCGCTGTACGTGATGTACCCGTCCGTCTACAGCGGGGCCTCGCACTCGTCCGATTCCTCGGGATCCAGCTACGGCGGAGGCGCGTCCACCTCGTTCGGCGGCGGTGGCGGCTTCACCGGCGGCGGGGCGTCCGGCAGCTTCTGAGCACACCCGCATCCGCGCACCGGGGTGGGCGTGCGGGTGCGCTCAGACGGCGTCGAAGACGTTGAGGTAGCGCCGGATCCGTTCGTTGCCGGACGCGAAGAAGTCCTCCGGTGCGCCGTCGAACCCCACGCCGCCGTCCGCGAGGAACACGATCCTGTCCGCGACCCGGCGTGCGAAGCCGATGTTGTGGGTGACCACCACCAGGGAGCGGCGCTCGCGGGCCAGCTCCACCATGACCTTGATGACCTCGGCCTCCAGCTCCGGGTCCAGCGCGGAGGTGGGCTCGTCGAACAGCAGGTAGTCCGGCTCCACCGCCAGGGCCCGGGCGATCGCCACGCGCTGCTGCTGACCGCCCGAGAGGTTGTCCGGGTACTCGTCCAGCCGGTGCGCCATGCCCACCTTGTCCAGCAGCTCCTCGGCACGGGCGCGGGCGGCGGCCCGGTCGGTCTTGCCGTTGAGCACCGGGGGCATGGCCACGTTGTCCCGCACGCTCTGGTGGGGGAACAGGTTGTACCCCTGGAACACCATGGCCGAACGGCGGCGGATGGCGGAGACCTGCTTCCGGGTGAGCGTCCCGCCGAAGGTCACCGAGTCCCCGTTGATGCTCAGGCTGCCGGACTCCGGGATCTCCAGCAGGTTCATGGTGCGCAGCAGGGTGGACTTCCCGGACCCGGACGGTCCCAGCACCACGGTGGTCTCACCGTCCCGCAGGGACAGCGAGATGCCCTTCAGCACTGGGGTGGCGCCGAAGCTCTTGGAGACGTCGCGCAGCTCAAGCATGGGGGCTCCTCACGTAGCGGTTGGACGCCCGCTCCAGGCGGGACTGCAGGAAGGACAGGACGGTGAAGATGGCCAGGTAGATCACGGCCACCTCCGTGTAGAGCGCGAGCGGTTGGAACGTGGTGGCCGCGATCTGGCGGCCCACCTGGAACACGTCCGCCAGGGTGATGACCATGACCAGGGACGTGCCCTTGACCAGGTCGATCAGGTCGTTGCCCAGTGGGGGCAGCGCGATCCGCAGCGCCTGGGGCGCGATCACGTGGCGGACGGTCTGCCACCCCGTGTAGTTCAGGGTCCGGGCGGCCTCGAGCTGGCCCCGCGGGATGGACTGCACGGAGGCCCGCAGGGTCTCCGCGGCGTAGGCGCCGGTGTTGAGGGTGAACGCGATGATCGCGGACGTCCACGCGGAGAGCGTGATCCCCGCGGCCGGCAGGCCGTAGAAGATGATGAACAGCTGCACCAGGATCGGGGTGCCGCGGAACAGCCACACGTAGAAGCGCGAGACCCACTGCAGCGGCAGGATCCGGCTCAGGCGCATGGTGGTGGCGAGCACCGCGACCACCAGGGCCAGCACGAAGGAGACGATGCTGAGCGGAATGGTCACCGTCACGGTGGCCGCCAGCAGCTGGGGCAGGGAATCGGCCCATAGGCTCAGGAAATCTGTCATGGCTCCGGGGTGAGGTCGGTGGACACGTACTTCTCGTAGATCTTCTTCAGATCTCCGTTGTCCATGTGGGTGGTCAGGGACGCGTCCACGGCCGACCGCAGCCGCGGCTGGTTCAGGGGCATGAGCACCGCGGACTCCGAGGGCTCGCCGAGCGCGCCGTCCAGGAGGCGGATCTCGGCGTCGGGGCGCTGGTCGAAGAAGGACTGGAAGGTCACGAAGTCGTTGCCGGTCATGTCCACGCGGCCGAAGGTCACCAGCATGACCGCTTCGTCGAAGCCCGTCACGGGCACCAGCTGGGCGCCCTCCTGGGCCATGGTCTGGCCGAAGTTGGAGGTCTCCGTCTGGGCCGCGGTGTGCCCGGGCACCTGGTCCACGGAGGTCAGCGGGGAGTCCTTGGCGACCCCCACCCTCCCCTCGGAGACCGCGTAGGGGATGGAGAAGTCGAACTTCTCCTTGCGCTTGTCGGTCGGGGCGATGTTGTTGAGCACCAGGTCGTAGCGCCCGGCGTCCACCCCGGCGATCAGCGAGTCCCACTGGGTCTCCACGAACGTGGCGCGCACACCGAGGTCCCGGGCGATCAGCTCCGCGATCTCCTTCTCGAAGCCCACCAGGGCCCCGGAGCCGTCGTGGTAGCCGTAGGGGCGGAACGTCCCCTCCATGCCGATGCGCACCTCGCCGGCGTCCTGGATCCGCCGCAGGGCGTCCTCGGCGGGCGCGGTGGCGGAACCGTCCGGAGCCCCGGGCTCCGAGGAGCAGGCCGCGAGGACGGCACTGAGCCCCACCAGGCCGGTGGCGCCGAGGACGGCCCGCCGGGTCGGTCGGTGCGGTGACATGGCGATCCCCGTGCTCAGGCGGCGTCGAGGGCCTGGGCGAGGTCCGCGAGCAGGTCCTCGACGTCCTCGATGCCCACGGCCACGCGCAGCAGGTTCTCGGTCAGGTGGGCGGTCTCCCTGTCCTCGGGGGAGTACGCCCCGTGGGTCATGGAGGTGGGGAGGCAGATCAGTGACTCGATCCCACCCAGGCTCACGGCGAATCCGAAGATCTCCAGTGCGCCCAGGAACGCCCGGACGTCCTTGCCCGGCACGAGCTCGAACGAGAACAGCCCCCCGGGGCCGTCCGCCTGGGACTCCTGGATCCGGGCCTCGGCGTCGTCGTACGAGCCCGGCACGAGAACACGCGCCACCTCGGGGCGTCCGCGCAGGAACTCCACGATCTTCCGGGCGTTCTCCTGCTGGCGGTCCAGGCGGATCCCCAGGGTTTTCACCGACTGGATCAGCCGGTACGAGTCGATGGGGGACAGCACCCCGCCCGAGATCATCTGGGCCAGGTGCACCTGCTCGGCCAGGGCGTCGTCGTTCGTGCTCACGACGCCGCCCAGCAGGTCCCCGTGCCCGCCCAGGTACTTGGTGGCGGACTGCACGGTGACGTCCGCGCCCAGCTCCAGGGGACGCTGCAGGTAGGGCGTGAGGAAGGTGTTGTCCACGACCACCTGGGCTCCGTGGCGGTGGGCCAGCTCCACCACGCGGCGGATGTCGGTCACGCGCAGCGTGGGGTTGGAGGGGGTCTCCAGGAACACCATGCGGGTGCTCTCGTCGAAGTCCTCGTCCGTGAGCTGGTTGAGGTCGTCGTGGAAGCGCGTGGTGACACCGCGCTTGGGCAGCTCGATGGTGGCCCAGCGGTAGTTCCCGCCGTACACGGGCAGGCCCATGATGATCGAGTCACCGGAGTGCAGCGTGCCCAGCACGGCGCCCGTGGCCGCCATGCCGGTGGAGAACGCGAACGAGTGCCGCGCCCCCTCGAGGGCGGCCAGCGTGGTCTCGGCGTCGGTGCGGGTGGGGTTGGACCCGCGCTGGTACTCGAACGGCCCCTCCCCGCCCTCGGTGGGCTGCAGGAAGGTGGACGCGGTGTGGATCGGGGGCACCACGGCGCCCAGGGCGACGTCGTGCAGCGCGTGGATGGTGCGAGTGGTGAAGCCTGCCAAGAGATCCTCCGTCGACGTGGTCAAGGGAGTCAGGTCTACACCGTGCCGCCCGGTGTGCGCTACCCGTGTTGCGCCGGATGTCGCGCGGCGTCCTGCAGCAGCAGCCGGTGCAGCGTGGTGTCCCCCATGAGCTCGGGGTGGAAGCTGATGCCCAGGATGTTCCCCTGCCGCACCGCGACCACCGCGTCCCCGTGCTGCGCGAGCACCTCCACGCCCTCCCCTGTACGGGTGACCTCCGGCGCGCGGATGAAGGCCGCCTTCAGGTGGTCTCCCGGGTGCACGACGTCGCTCGGCGGGCCAAGCCACGGCAGGTCCACCTCCGCAGAGGCCACCTGCGAGCCGAACGCGTTGCGGTTCACGCTCACGTCCAGCACACCCAGGGACTGCTGACCCGGTGCCGGGTCCTCGATCCCCGAGGACAGCATGATGAGCCCCGCACACGTCCCGAGCGTGGGCATCCCGCCGCGGATCGCCTCCTGCAACGGCTCGAACAGCCCGAACGTGCGGCACAGCCGGTCCACGGTGGAGGACTCGCCGCCGGGCAGGATCAGCGCGTCGATGCCGTCCAGGTCCTCGGGTGCGCGCACCTTCACGGCACGGGCGCCCAGGGACTCCACGGCTCTCATGTGCTCGACCACCCCGCCCTGCAGGGCGAGTACCCCCACCACGGGGGACGACGCCGCCTCCCCGGCCCGCGGGCCCGAGGTGGAGTGGGCGGCGGTGGCCGGGAGGGCGGCGTCGTCGGTCATGGGGTGCTGCGAGCGGGGCTCGCTCACCAGCCCCGCTCCGCGAGGCGGTGCGGGGCGGGGAGGTCTGCCACGTTGATGCCCACCATGGCCTCGCCGAGGCCGCGGGAGGCGTCCGCGATGCGGGCGGGGTCGTCGTAGTATGCGGTCGCGGCCACGATCGCGCGGGCACGTTCGGCGGGGTTGCCGGACTTGAAGATGCCCGAGCCCACGAACACGCCGTCCGCGCCCAGCTGCATCATCATCGCGGCGTCCGCGGGGGTGGCCACGCCGCCGGCGGTGAACATCACGACCGGCAGGGACCCGGTGCGGGCCACCTCGGCCACGAGCTCGTACGGCGCCTGCAGCTCCTTGGCCTTCACGTACAGGGCGTCCGGCGCGGCGGTGTAGAGCGCCTGCAGCTCCGCGATCTGCGCGCGGATGGTGCGGATGTGCTTGGTGGCCTCGGAGACGTCGCCCGTGCCGGCCTCGCCCTTGGAGCGGATCATCGCCGCGCCCTCGGTGATCCGGCGCAGCGCCTCACCCAGGTTGGTGGCGCCGCACACGAACGGGACGTCGAAGCGGTGCTTGTCGATGTGGTTGGCGTAGTCCGCGGGGGACAGCACCTCGGACTCGTCGATGTAGTCCACCTTGAGGTGCTGCAGCACCTGAGCCTCCACGAAGTGCCCGATCCGCGCCTTGGCCATCACGGGGATGGAGACGGTGTCGATGATGGACTCGATGAGGTCCGGATCGCTCATGCGGGCCACGCCGCCCTGCGAGCGGATGTCCGCGGGTACACGCTCCAGCGCCATCACGGCCACCGCGCCGGCGTCCTCGGCGATGCGGGCCTGCTCCGCGGTGACCACGTCCATGATCACGCCACCCTTGAGCATGTCCGCGAGCCCGCGCTTCACGAGGCGCGATCCGGTCACGGGGGTGGGGTTCTGGGCGGAGGTCTGGGAAGTCTCAGTCATGGGGTCCATCCTGACGCGCGGAAGTGGTCCAGTGACAGGGCCATAATCGACGGGAACGTTTGGTCCAGTTGCCGCTCGGTCGTAGTGGGCAAAAAGTAGGGAAATCGTGGCCGGTATATAAAATTTCCTATACCTGCATAGAATTTCCTGCATGGACCTCGCTGCCAACCCCTACAGCCCCGGCTCGGGCCTGCGCCCGAAAGTCCTCAGCGGCCGCAAGGCGGAAGTCGAGGCCTTCGACCTCCTGATCGCCCGCACCAAGCTGCGCCGCCCCAACCGGGGAATGGTCCTCACCGGGCTGCGCGGCGTGGGCAAGACCGTGCTCCTGAACGTTCTCCGGGCCCAGGCAGACCATCACGGCTGGCTCACGGTCCAGTTGGAGGGTCGTCCGGAGGGACGGGGCCGGGAAGAAGTGAGGGACAGGCTCTCCCGTGAGCTCATCGTCGCCGCCCGGCGGCACCACGGGCGTCACCCGGGACCCCGCTTCGCGGAAGCCCTGGCCACCATCCAGTCCTTCAGCGTCTCGGTGGGCCCCGGTGGGGTGTCCGCAGGGGTGGAT
>NZ_JASDCY010000079.1:0-9321 GCF_030407675.1 Kocuria sp. APC 4018
GTTGTGGTTCGGTAAGATGGTGCGGTCAGCACACACGAAGAGGAGCTCTTAAATGGCGGCCATGAAGCCGAGAACGGGTGACGGACCCATGGAGGTCACCAAAGAAGGACGCAGCCTGATCATGCGGGTCCCCCTGGAAGGCGGCGGACGCCTCGTGGTCGAGCTCAAGGCGGACGAGGCCGCCGAGCTGCGGGAATGCCTCGCGGGCGTGACCCAGTAGTTGCCGGTCCCCGCACCACCAGCGCGAGAGCCCTTCACTCCGGTGAGGGGCTCTCGCGCCGTTCCGGGATGAGGTCGTGGCCCGTGACCCGAGTGCTAGGAGGCCCAGTTCGCTGCGAGCGTCATGCCCGCGGCAACCGCCAGCAGGCTCCAGAGCAGCGTGCCCAGCACCACCGCCGCGGCGGCTCCGCCGCGGTGCTCGCGGGCGAGGCGCACCGCGTCCACCATGGCCGTGGAGAACGTGGTGAAGCCGCCGAACAGGCCGGTCCCCAGGGCGAGGGTCCACTCCGGGCCCAGGAGGATCCCCAGCCCGCTCACCACTCCCAGGCCGAAAGAACCCACCACGTTGACGAGGACCGTTCCCAGGGGGAGCGAGCTCCGCTGGTGCGAGGTCACGAACCGGTCCACCAAGAACCTCAGGGCGGCGCCCAGCCCGCCGCCCACCGCCACCGCGAGAGCCGCGATCACTATTGCGCGCCTTCCACCACGCCGCGTGCGTGCGACGACGCGCGGTGGCCCAGGCGCGTTCCGAGCGCCATACCGGCCGCGGCCGCGAGCAGACCCGCCACCAGGGTAACGGCCGCGTAGGCGAGGGCCTGGGTGGTGTCCCCAGAGCGCACCTGCTCCCACAGCTCCTGGGCGAAGGTGGAGTAGGTGGTGAAGCCCCCCAGCAGCCCGGTGCCCAGCAGCAACCGTGCCGTGTGCGTACGGCGGGACTCGACCCCCGGGCGGGTGAGGGCCTCGAGCAGCAGGCCCAGCAGGAGGGCACCGACCACGTTGACGGTCAGCGTGGACCAGTGCCACACGGAACCGGAGGGCAGCACGTGCCCCAGACCCCAGCGCAGAAGACTGCCAGCGGCACCACCCACGGCGACGAGCAGCACGTCAGTGACGACCGAGCGCGTCATCGCCGCACGGCCAGCAGCATCCCCGTGCCGGTGGGGAGCAGCGCGGTGGACAGTCGCGGCTCGTCCCGCAGGGTGCGCACGACCTCCCGCATGATCACGGTCTCCTCCTGGCGCTGCGCGGGCTGGGGGACGAGGTCCTGGTGCAGGGCGTCGTTGACCACGAGCATGCCCCCGCGGCGCAGCAGCCGGGCGCCCTCGATCACGTAGTCCGCCGTGTTCTCGATGTCCGCGTCCACGAACACCATGTCGTAGGCGTTCTCCGTGAGCCGGGGCAGCACGAGACCTGCCGCGCCGGAGATGGTGCGGGTGCGCTTGGTCTCGAAGCCCGCCTCGCGGAAGGTGTCCCGCGCCGCCCGCAGTGCGCGGATGTCGGTGTCGATCGTGGTCAGCACGGAGTCCGAGGGCATCCCGCGCAGCAGGGCCAGGCCCGAGACGCCTGCACCGGTGCCCACCTCCACCACGGTGGCCGGGCGGGCCGCGGAGACCAGCACCGTGAGCAGCGCGGCGGCCGCGGGCGTCACGGGGTCCAGCCGCAGGGCCAGGGAGCGCTCGCGGGCACGCAGAGCCGTCTCGTCCTCCGTGGCGTAGGCCTCGCAGTAGGCCCAGCTCGTGGTCTTGTCCGTGGTCATGGACGCGGGGTGTCCTTCGCTGCCGTGCGCTCCGGGGACCGGTGGTCCCCGGGACGTCGTTCTGACGGGTCCGGCGCGGTGCCGGTCGTTTCCGGGCCCAGCCTATCGCGGTCCGTGAGGGGGCCGGGGGAAACGCCCTGTGGCCGCCCAGAGCGCTGTCAGGCTCCTGTCCCAGAATGGAGCCGACAGCGGCACCGCACCCCCTGGTGCGCCCGCGGAACCGGACCGACGAGGAGAGGACTCAGGGTGTCCACACGGGTGTCTGAGCACCGCGCGCGGCGGACGCGGCGACCGGGCCGACGCACCATCGGGCTCGTCTCGGCGTTCACGGCGTGCCTGTGCGTGGCCGCGCTGACGACCACCGCGTGGAGTGTGGGGCGGCAGACGCAGTACGAGCACCGGGCCGGTGCGCAGGCGGAGGCCACGTGGAACCCGGGGCCACGGGCGATGATGGACACGGCCTCGCGGGCCGACATCCACGCCCTGCACGCCCAGGGCTGGACTGTGCCCGTCCTGGCGGCGGAGGGCTACCGGGTGGTGGACGTCCGTCAGGCGGTCTCGGCGGGCCAGCCCACCGTGACGGTCACGCTGCGCAACGACCACGGCACCGTGGAGATCGTGGAGCAGCGCGGCCAGGTCAACCCCGACAATCCCGTGGACGGCGTCTCCCAGCTTCCCGTGAGCGCCGAGGGGATGCACGAGTCCGCGGTCTCCGGCTCACGGCTGTGGGTGGAGCGCGGAGAGCCCTGGCGCGCGGTCATGGTGCGCCCGGACGCCGTGTACACCGTCACCTCCGACACCCCTCCCGCCACGATGGCCCAGACCGTGAGCGCGATCTTGGCCGAGGACCGCGGCCGGGTCAGCCTGCCCTCCGAGACCGACGACAGCTTCGGGGCCACCGTGCAGGACGGGCTTCGGGTGATGTTCGGGTGACACCCCGCCCGGGTGCCCTCCGACGTTGGTAGGCTCGACCCGTGTTCGGGATTACTGGCGGGGAAGCCATCATCATTCTCATCGTGGCTCTGGTGATCATCGGCCCCGAGCGGGTTCCCGAGTACGCACAGAAGTTCAAGGAACTGGTCAAGACCATCCGGGGCTACGCCACGGGCGCCACGGAGGACCTGAAGGAGACCCTCGGTCCGGAGTTCTCCGACATGGACTGGCGCAAGCTGGATCCCCGGCAGTACGACCCCCGCGTGATCGTGCGCGAGGCCCTCATGGAGGACGACCAGGAGCGGGCCGGCGGCTCGACCACCTCGACCGCGGTGACCTCCGTGGCGGCGCCCACCGTGCGTCGCCTGGCCCGCGGGGAACGGGCGCCCTTCGACACCGAGGCCACCTGAGCGGCGTCGCCGTCACGGGCGCGAGCACGCGCCGTCCACGGAGCGCAGCAGCCGACCCCGCGTCCCTGCCCCGCCCGACGACGCCGCTCGGCCGGCTCCCGCCCCGCCGCGCGCCTCAGCCCCGGGGCGTGATGCCTAGGGACTTCCCGGCGAGACCGCGGCCCTGCCGGTCCAGCTCCCGGGCGATCCGCCACAGCTGCGCGGCCGCGGGGGACTCCGGGTGGGCCCACACCGCGGGCACACCGCGGTCCGAGGCCTCGCGCACCGTGACGTCCAGGGGCACGCTGCCGAGCAGCGGGACGTCGTAGCCCAGCCGTTCGGTGAGGGAGGCCGCGATGGTCTCCCCGCCGCCCGCGCCGAAGACCTCCAGGGTGGAGCCGTCCGGCATGACCATGGCGGACATGTTCTCCACCACGCCCGTGACCCTCTGCTCCGTCTGCTCTGCCAGGGTTCCGGAGCGCTGGGCCACGCTGACCGCGGCGTGCTGCGGGGTGGAGACCACCACCACGCCGGAGCGGGGCAGCAGCTGGCCCACCGAGATGGCGATGTCCCCGGTGCCCGGCGGCAGGTCCAGGAGAAGGTGGTCGAGGTCCCCGAAGTGGACGTCCGTGAGGAACTGCTCCACCGCGCGGTGCAGCATGGGGCCACGCCACGCCACGGGCTGGGCGGGATCCACGAACATGCCGATCGAGATCACCTTGACCACCCCGCGGGAGCGGTGACCGACCCCGGCCGCACCGTCGCCGGAGGCGTGGTCCACACCCTCCGGAACCTCCACCACGGGAGGCAGGATCATGTCTCCCACGCGGGTGGGGGACTGCGTGATGCCCAGCAGCCCGGGGACCGAGAAGCCGTGCACGTCCGCGTCCACGATGCCCACGGTGCGGCCCATGGCGGCCAGCGCCGCCGCGAGGTTCACGGTCACGCTGGACTTGCCCACCCCTCCCTTGCCGCTCGTGATCGCGTGCACGCGTGTCAGCGAGTTCGGATCCGCGAAGGGGTTGCTGCGGTGGTGGCCCAGCCGCTCCTGCAGCTCCTGGCGCTGCGCGGGCGTCATGACCCCCAGGTCCACCACCACGTCCGAGACCTCCGGGAGCGCTCCCAGCGCCGTGCGCAGATCCGCCTCGATGGTTCCGCGCAACGGGCAGCCGGAGATCGTGAGCAGCACGGACACCCGGGCGGTGCCGCCCTCCAGGGAGGCCTCGGGGATCATGCCGAGCTCCGTGACGGGGCGGCGCAGCTCGGGGTCGATCACGCTGTCCAGCGCGCCGCGCAGCCGCGGGTCGATGGTGCGGTCCATTCGGTTCTCGCTCACCGTCGCTGGTCCTTTCCGCCCTCGGTCCGCCTGCCACTCTCCGACCGCCTGCCACCGTCGGAGCGTCTGGTCTCGGGGCCGGGTTCGGAGGTCTCGTCGCGGCGGTCCTGGGCCTCGAGGATCTCCTCGAGCAGGCTGCGCAGCTCGGAGCGGACGTAGTCGCGCGTGGCTACCTCGCGCAGGGCGATGCGCAGGGACGCGATCTCCCGGGTGAGGTACTCCGTGTCCGCGAGGTTCTGCTGGCCGCGCTTGCGGTCCTCCTCGGCGACCACGCGGTCACGGTCGTCCTGCCGGTTCTGCGCGAGCAGCAGCAGGGGCGCGGCGTAGGAGGCCTGCAGGGACAGCATCAGCGTCAGCAGGGTGAAGTTCAGGGCCCGTGGATCGAACTGGATCTCCTCCGGGGCCAGGGTGTTCCAGCCGAGCCACAGCGCCACGAACACGGTCATCCACAGCAGGAACTGCGGTGTGCCCATCCACCGGGCGATCGCCTCGGTGGACTGCCCGAAGGCGTCCGGGTTGGGGCGGAACCTGGTGAGGTACCCCTGTCGCTTCTCCCGCGGCTGGTCCAGTGGACCGGGGGAGTACTGCGAGGAGGGGTTCTGCCGGGGGCTACTCATAACGCTTGCCCACCTTCCGCACCGGGGTGCCGTCGTCGTACGTGCGCCAGTCCTCGGGCAGCAGGGCGTCCAGGACGTCGTCGATGGTCACGGCGCCCACGAGCCGGTCCTGGTCGTTGACCACGGGCAGGATGGTGAGGTCGTACGTGGCCAGCTCGCGTGCGACGTCCGCCAGGGATGCCTGGTCCGAGACCGGCTCGATGGAGCGGTCGATCAGGTTGCCGATGGCCTCGGGCGGGGGATACCGCAGCAGCCGCTGCGTGTGCACGAAGCCCAGGTACTTGCCCGTGGGGGTCTCCAGCGGAGGGCGGCACACCAGCACGGCGGAGGCTGCGGCGGGGATGATCTCCTCCTGCCGGATGTGGGCCAGCGCCTCCGCCACGGTCGCCTCGGGGGAGAGCACGATGGGGACGGGGGTCATGAGAGAGCCCGCGGTGCCCTCCTCGTACTCGCGCAGCCGCCGGACGTCCTCCGCGTCCTCGGGCTCCATCATGGTGATCAGCCGCTCGGCCTCCGCCTCGGGCAGCTCGTTGAGCAGGTCCGTGGCGTCGTCCGGGTCCATCTCCTCGAGCAGCGCCACCGCGCGCTCGTTGTCCAGGTGCGTGAGGATGAACACCTGGTCGTCCTCGGGCAGCTCCTCGAGCACGTCCGCGAGCCGTTCGTCCTGGAGCTCGGCGGCGATCTCCAGCTTGCGCTTGTCCGGCATGTCCCGCAGCTCGTCCGCGAGGTCTGCCGCCTGGTCCTCCTCGTGCTGCGCGATCCACTGCGTGGCCGGTTGGTGGCCCGCACTGGAGGGGTCGTCGGTGTCCTCCCAGTCCACGATGAGCGTCTGGTTGCGGCGCCGGATCAGTCCGCCGGTGGACTGGGAGCGGCGCACGAACAGCTGCGAGATCACCCAGTCCCCCCGGTTGTTGGACTTCTCCATGGCCACGTCCTCGATGGTCGCCGTGCCGGAGCCGTCCAGCAGCACCACCGTGCGGTCGAACAGCTCACCCACCGCGAGGGTCTCCGCGCCGCGCTGCTCGAAGCGGCGCAGGTTCACGAGCCCCGTGGAGATGATCTGGTCCGCGTCGATGCTCGTCACCCGGGTCATGGGCACGAACACGCGCTTCTTTCCGAGGACCTCCACCACGAGCCCCACCACGAGGGGACGGGTCTTCAACGACGGTCGGCTGCCGGGGCGCAGCAGCACCACGACGTCGCGCAGCCGCCCCAGGCGGTCGCCCAGGGGGTCGAAGACGTCCAGGCCGATCAGCCGGGCCACGAAGATCTTGGAAAGGTTTGTGCTCACCCGCCCAGCCTAGTGACCCGGGGTCAATGGGCCCACTCGGTGCGGACCGGACGCCCCGTCGCCCGCGGCGATGGTCACCGCAGCCACCGTGTTCACCCGCTGCGATGATTCAGGATCCTCCCTGGGAGCTTGCGGGTGGGTGGGGAACAATGGGGCGCATGAGCACCCCGAATCGCGCCCCGTCCCAGTTGTCCATCGCACCGGAGATGCCACGCGGCGAAGTGGTGGGCCGCTACCGCACGTACGCCGAGGCCCAGAAGGCCGTGGACTACATGTCCGACGAGCACTTCCCCGTGGCCATGGTGTCCATCATCGGCAGCGACCTGAAGTCCGTGGAGCAGGTGACCGGGCGGCTGTCCTACCCCCGGGTGGCCCTGCAGGGTGCGCTCAACGGCATCTTCTTCGGCGCGTTCCTGGGCCTGATCCTGACCATGTTCGGCGGCCCGGAGATGGCCGCCTCCATCGTGCCCACCATGCTGCTGGGTGGCGCGTTCTTCATGCTGATGGCCACCATCACCTACGCCATGTCCCGCGGCAAGCGGGACTTCACGTCCACCAGCAGGATCGTGGCGGGCAGCTACGAGGTGCTCGCGGCACCGGAGGTGGCCGGTCAGGCCCGCCAGGTGCTCGGTGGCATGCAGGGTGGCCCGGGCCCCCGTCCGCAGGGGCCCGGCCAGTACGGCGGTGCACCCGTGGGTGCGCGTGGCCAGGGTGGGGCCCCGCAGGCCCAGCAGTGGGGTCCGGGCCACGGCCAGAACCCGGGTGCCGCCCACCCACAGGGAGGCCCGCAGCAGACCGGCCCGCAGCAGGGCCCGGCGGGCGGTCGGCCCCACCCCGCGGCCCAGGGCGGCAGCAGCGCCCAGGGAGCCGATCCCTCGCAGGCGGCCCCGCAGCAGGAGAGCACCCGCTCGGCGGCGTTCCCGGACCTGCCGGACGGACGTCCCCAGTACGGCATCCGCGTGGAGCCGGAGCAGAACGAGCGCTCCGCGCCGTGGACGCAGACCGGTGGGCCCACGGGCCAGACCTCCGCGGCGGGCCAGGACTCCGCGGCGAGCCAGGACACGCACGGTGCCCCGGGCCCGGCCGCTCCGGAGGACCGCCGGTAGCCGTCAGCCGCTCACGAGAAACGCCCCGCACTGCAGTGCGGGGCGTTCTCACGCGCGGGGTCGGGTCAGGACGCCGGGCCGGCCGAGGGGCCCACGTTCTCGTCCCGGTTCCAGATGCCCTGGATCCAGGCCTCCACGTCCTCCGGGCGCCGCGGCAGGGCGGCGGAGAGGTTCTCGTTGCCCTGCTCGGTGATCAGCACGTCGTCCTCGATGCGCACACCGATCCCGCGGTACTCCTCCGGGACCGCGAGGTCCTCGTCCTTGAAGTACAGCCCGGGCTCGATGGTGAACACCATGCCCGGCTCGATCACGGCGTCCAGGTACAGCTCACGCTTGGCCTGCGCGCAGTCGTGCACGTCCAGCCCCAGGTGGTGGCTCGTGCCGTGGGGCATCCAGCGGCGGTGGTGCTGACCGGACTCGGACAGGGACACCTCCGCGGACACGGGCAGCAGCCCCCACTCGTCCAGGCGCTGGGCCAGGACCTTCATGGCGGCCGCGTGGACGTCCCGGAAACGGTTGCCCGGCACGGCCACCTCGAAGGCGGCGTCCGCGGCGTCGAGCACGGCCTGGTAGATCCGGCGCTGGACCTCGGTATAGGTGCCGTCCACGGGCAGGGTGCGGGTGAGGTCCGCGGTGTAGAGCGAGTCCGCCTCCACGCCCGCGTCCACGAGGATCAGCTCGCCCGGCTTCACCGAGCCGTTGTTGCGGATCCAGTGCAGCACGGTGGCGTTGTTGCCGGACGCGGCGATCGTGTCGTAGCCCAGGTCGTTGCCCTCCAGGCGGGCGCGGGAGAAGAACGCACCCTCGACCACGCGCTCACCGCGCTCGCCGCCGATCGCCCGCGGCAGCACGGAGACGATGTCCTCGAAGCCGCGGATGGTGGCGTCCACCGCCACGCGCAGCTGACCGATCTCGTACTCGTCCTTGACCAGGCGCAGCTCGCTGAGCGCCTCGGTGAGCGTGGCGTCCTTGCTGTCCGACTGCTCCAGGTCCACGCCCGTGTTGATCCGGGAGGTGTCCACGAGGGCGTCCATGTTCAGGTCCACGTCCCGCACCAGGCGGATGCTCAGCCCGCCCAGGGCGGCGTTGCCGGCATCCTTGGTCACGGCCGTCTCCAGCGCGGAGAGGTCCTGCGTGGGCAGTCCGAACTCGTCCCGCAGCTGCTGGAGCGTGGGGCGGGAACCCACCCAGAACTCGCCGTTCTTGGCGTCCGCGTAGAACTCGTCCGTGTCCCGCCCCGCCATGGGGTGGAAGTACAGCGTGGCCACGTGGTCGCTGCCGTCGTCCCCCTGGCCCGGCTCGGTGGGCTCCATGACCAGCACGGCCTCGGGCTCGTGGTCCACGCCCATGCCCGTGACGTGGGCGAACGCGGAGTGCGGGCGGAAGCGGTAGTCGGTGTCGTTGGAGCGCACCTTGGGGGTACCGGCCGGGATCACCAGGCGCTCACCCGGGAACAGGCGCGACAGCCGGGCACGGCGCGCGGCGGCGAACTCCGCGACCTCGGCGCGCGGCGTCGTCGTGTGCTCCGGCTGGGCCCAGCCCGAGGCCATGAACTCGCGGAACTGGTCGCTGTCCGGGCGCTGGGAGCGGTTGTCCACCCGCTCGTCCATGGGCTGCGCGGCGTCCTCGCTCGCGTGGTGGGAAACGGCGGTGTGTTCTGAGCCCTGGCTCATGGGCGCGGTCATCTCCTTCGCGGCGCGATCGCTCGCGCTCGGTGGGGTCGGGATCTGTCCTGTCCATGGTGTCACGCCGGTCAACCGCGCGGACGCCCGCGGGTATCGTGGGGGCGGTGAGAATCGACCTGCACACCCACTCGATCGCCTCGGACGGCACGGAGACCCCCGCCGACGTCGCCCGCTCGGCCCACGCGGCCGGGCTCAGCGTCTTCGCGCT
>NZ_JASDCY010000080.1:0-9163 GCF_030407675.1 Kocuria sp. APC 4018
CAGGTTTTGCCTCTCAGAGGCGGAAAAGTGGCAAAGGCTGCACTTAAGAATGTGGGCCGTGGTGCCTGGCGAGGTTGCGGTCCCCCGGATGGGCGGCCACGCCACCGCGTCTCCACGTGACGACGCCGCCGCGA
Source organism: Kocuria sp. APC 4018 (assembly GCF_030407675.1). Taxonomy (NCBI): domain Bacteria; kingdom Bacillati; phylum Actinomycetota; class Actinomycetes; order Micrococcales; family Micrococcaceae; genus Kocuria; species Kocuria sp. APC 4018. The sequence continues at coordinate 135 of NZ_JASDCY010000080.1, forward strand.
CCGGGAAGGGGCGCGGCGGCGTCGTCGTGCGGTGGGTGGTCAGCCCCGGGTGAGATGACCGCGCAGCGTGGTGGCGGAGTACTCGGTGCGGAACAGGCCGCGGCGCTGCAGCTCGGGGACCACGAGGTCCACGAAGTCCGTGAGCGAGTCCGGCTGCACGGGCGGCATGAGGTTGAAGCCGTCCGCGCCGCCGTTCTCCAGCCACTCCTGCATCCGGCCCGCGATGGACTCCGGGGTGCCCACCATGGTGCAGTGGCCACCGCCGGCGGCCAGACGTCCGAGCAGCTGGCGGACCGTGGGGTGCTCCGCCTCGATGATCCGCAGGATGGTCCCGTAGCGGCCCTGCGGTCCGGTGAACTCCTCCAGGGGCGGCAGCGGGGGAACGGGTGCGTCCAGGTCCCAGTCGGAGCAGTCCTGCTCCACGAACGTGGAGAGCTGCGCGAGGGACTGCTCCACGGGCAGCAGCCGGTCCACGCGCTCCTGCTTGGCGAGGGCCTCCTCGTGGGTGCGGCCCACGTAGGTGACCAGCCCGGGCATCACGACCACGGCCTCCGGGTCGCGCCCGGCCCGCGCCACCTCCGCCTTGACCGAGGAGTAGTACTCCTGGGCGGCGGGGAGGTCGTAGGCCACGGCGTAGATCCCCTCCGCGAAGTCCCCGGCCAGGGCCTTGCCGGGACCGGACGCACCGGCCTGGAACAGCACCGGCTCGCCCTGCGGGGAGCGCGGGACCGTGAGGGGCCCGTCCACCAGGAAGTGGCGGCCCTCGTGGTCCAGGCGGTGCAGCTTGGAGGGGTCCGCCCACTGGCCCTCGGGGTCCGCGGTGACGGCGTCCTCGTCCCAGCTGGCCCACAGGGCGCGGGCCACCTCCACGAACTCGCGGGCGCGCTCGTAGCGCTCGTCCTTGGGTGGCATGGCCCGATAGCCGTGGTTGCGGGCCTCGTCGTCCCACATGGAGGTCACCACGTTCCAGCCCGCCCGGCCGCCCGAGATGTGGTCCAGGGACGCGAGCATCCGGGCCGCGTGGAACGGCGTGAAGAACGTGGAGGACACTGTGCACACCAGGCCGATGCGCTCGGTGGCGCGCGCCATCGCGGACAGGGCGGTCAGCGGTTCCAGGGACCAGTGGGGTCCGCCGGACACGTCGCCCACGCTGTGGCCGTCCGCGAAGAACACGGCGTCGAACAGGCCGCGCTCGGCGGTCTGCGCGAGCTCCTCGTAGTAGCTGATGTTCGTGAGGCGGTGCACCGAGGAGTTGGGCGCGCGCCACGCGGCCTGGTGGTGGCCGGCGCCGTAGAGGAACGCGTTGAGGTGGAGGCGGCGGGCCATGTCAGTCCATCACCAGCCCGCCGTCGACCACCAGGTTCTGGCCGGTGACCCCGCGGGACCAGTCCGAGGCGATGAACAGGGCGGTGTCCGCGAACTCCTCGGGGGTGGTCACGCGGCCCAGGGGAGTGCCGGCGGCGATGTAGTCGAAGACCTCGTCCGGGGTGGCGGCGCTCGCGTCCGTGGTGCGCAGCAGGCCGCCCGAGATCATGTTCACGGTGATGCCCTGCGGGCCCAGGTCCTTGGCGGCGGTGCGGGTGAGGGAGAGCAGGGCGGCCTTCGCGGCGGTGTAGTCGTGGTAGGGGACCACGGGGTTCTGGAAGAGGTTGGTGCCGATGTTGATGATGCGGCCCTCGCCGGCCTCCGCCATGCCTGGGGTGACCGCCTGCATCACGTTGAGAGCGCCCACCACGGCGCCCTGGAACTGCTGCGTGAGGTTGTCCGCGGTCAGGTGCTCCAGGGTGGGGCGGGCGTCCCCGTTGAAGCTGAAGTCCACCAGGGCGTTGTTCACGGCCACCGTGATCGGCGCGCCGAAGTGCTCCCTGGCCTGGGTGACCATGTCCCGCATCTGCTGCGCGTCGGTCACGTCCGCCTGGACCGCGAGGGCCCTGTCCTCCCCGAGTTCGCTGACCAGCGCACGGGCCCGCTCCTCGCTGGAGTGGTAGTTCACGAGGACGCGCGCGCCCTCCCGCGCGAACGCCCGGCTGAGGTGCTCCCCGAGCCCGCGGGCTCCGCCGGTGACCAGGACGATGGTGTTCTCGATCCGCATGCTCACTCCTGTGGCTCACGGCGAAGAAAGCGGTGCGCCACCTGCGCGGTGCGACCGTGACATCCCTTCGCCAGTACTAACTGGACAGGTTCGACGGGTGTCATCTCAGCCGCCTTGTCCTCGCGCTCCGTGCGCCCGGTGGGCGGGGAGGGAAGGGTGGCGGCACCCCGTGTCACTGGTGGTCAGTGTAGTCAGGGAGGTTTGGCGAGGATCAAGTGAGCGGATTGACCGAGAAGGATGGGGTCGCAGGGAACCCTGATAGGAAAGTGGTGGGACCGATTGGCCGGTGCTGGGCGCGGCGCACGGCAACCAGAACGGAGACGGGTGAATGTCAGACCGAACAGCCGCTTCACGGGCAAGGGACGTTGGATGGGTGCTGTGGTTTGCCGCGTTGCTCGTCTGGATCGCGGGGCTCGTGGCCGAGCGACTCCTGCACTTCGGATCCCTGTCCTGCGAACTGGGCGACGGAAGCTCGATCTACGGTGAGCCGGGGTGGAGCTGGGTGCCACTGGGCCACACGTGCACCTGGGAGAACGTGGGCGGCGTGACGGTCGTGGACGAGCCGTCCATGATGACTCTCGTACCGCTGCTGGTCCTGTTCCTGTGGGGAATCAGCCTGATGACGGCCCGCATCGTTGAGGTGCGGTCGCGCCGCCACTCGCCGTCGTGACTTCTGGCGAAGGGCTCTTTTCAGGAAAGACCGCTTGTCATTTCCTGGCGCGCGGCACCGCCGGCGGATCCCTCCCCGTCTGGAACAAGGGTGACGCGTGGTCCCCGATCATCTGGTTGATAGCTTGAGGCCATGAATATAGCTATGTGGGTGGCCATCATTGTGGGGATTTTCCTGGCGGGCGGTCTGGTCTGGTTCTTCGCCCGAAAGGACGTCTTGGGGTCCGCCGAGGACAAGAAGAGAGGCAACCGCGATTCGACGGATGCTCCGCCTCGCGACCTCTGATCGGGTGCCGGACAACGGCGCAGGTTCTAGGGGTATCAGTCGGGTGCGCCCGCCTCTGCAGCTGGGACCCAAGGTCATGATGGAAAGCACGGGTGCGCCGCATAAAGGCGCCCTGCTACCCTTACTGGCTGGTGTGCCGGGAAGTCTGGTCGGCGGTAATGAGCGTGATGCCCGTCGACACTGGAGTGATCCATGCCCCTGCACCACACGTCCACCCCTGCCCACCGTGAGCCCGGATCCCCGGAGCCCGTGGCGCAGGAAGAGTCCTCCGGCTTCGTCTCGGAGCCCGGTTTCTTCAACCATCCTGAGCCGCCGTGCGAGCCCGACCACCCCTCGGGTGGCGTCCTCTCCCGGCTCCAGGACGTCCTGCGCCGCGAGACCGTGGCTGGCATCCTCCTCGTGGTTGCCGCTGTCATCGCCCTCGTCTGGGCCAACTCGCCCTTTGTGGAGAGCTACTTCGCCCTCCGTGACCTCGAGGTCGGCTACGAGCCGTGGCACCTGAAGCTCAGCCTCGGCACCTGGGCCGCGGACGGACTGCTCGCCATCTTCTTCTTCCTCGTGGGCCTCGAGCTCAAGCGCGAGTTCGTCTCGGGTGATCTGCGGGACCTCCGCAAGGCGGCGGTGCCGATCGCGGCGGCCGTGGGCGGCGTCGTCGTCCCCGCGCTGATCTACGCCGCGGTGAACGCGACGAACCCCGAGACCCTGGGCGGCTGGGCGATCCCCACCGCCACCGACATTGCGTTCGCCGTGGCGGTGCTCGCGATCGTGGGATCGCACCTGCCCAGCGCGCTCCGCCTCTTCCTGCTCACGCTCGCGGTGGTGGACGACCTGCTGGCCATCACCATCATCGCGGTCTTCTACACGGACGAGGTGCACGTGCTCCCGCTGCTCCTCGCGCTCGTCCCGCTGGCCGTGTTCGGGCTGCTGGCGCACCGCTTCCCCCGCTTCTTCGCCCACCGCACGTGGGCCGCGTGGGTGATCCTGGTGCCGCTGGCCGTGATCACGTGGGCCCTGGTCCACGAGGCCGGGATCCACGCCACGGTCGCCGGCGTGCTGCTCGGCTTCGCCGTTCCCGTCATGGGGGCCAGGGCCTCCGGGGAGCCCGTGGAGCTCGCCGAGCACCTGGAGCACCGCGTGCGGCCCCTGTCCGCCGGGTTCGCGGTGCCGGTCTTCGCGTTCTTCTCCGCGGGCGTCGCGGTGGGCGGCTGGGACGGATTGACGACGGCGCTCGCCGCCCCCGTCACGCTCGGCATCATCGCGGGCCTCGTCCTGGGCAAGCCGCTGGGCATCATTGCGGCCACATGGCTCACCACCGTGCTCACCGGGCGGAAGCTGGACCCGTCCTACAAGTGGATCGACCTGGTGGGGATCGCGCTGCTGGCCGGGATCGGGTTCACGGTGTCCCTGCTGATCGCGGAGCTGAGCTTCGACCCGTCCGCGGCCGCAGGGGACCAGGCCAAGGTGGCCGTGCTGACCGCCTCGGTGCTGGCGGCGGTGCTGGCCGGTGGGCTGCTGGCGGTCCGCAACCGCCGGTACCGCAGCGCATCCCTCTCCGCTTGAGGAGGGCTCAGCCCTCCCGCCACCACGCGTCCGCCGGGGTCACCGGCACGGTGCGCTTGTGGCGGGAGCGCAGGAAGATCTGCTCCAGCTTCTCCGCGACCTCCACGGGGACATCCTTGCCCTCGAGGTAGTCGTCGATGTCCTCGTACGTGAGGCCCAGCTCGTCCTCGTCCGTGCGCCCGGGGTTGTCGTTGAGCAGGTCCGCGGTGGGGACCTTCCCGACCAGCCGCTCCGAGGCCCCCAGGTACTCCAGCAGCTGCCGGTTCTGCCGCTTGTCCAGCCCGGCCAGCGGCAGGAGGTCCGCGCCGCCGTCCCCGAACTTGGTGAAGAACCCGGTGATGGACTCCGCCGCGTGGTCCGTTCCGATCACCAGCAGGTTGTGGTCCCCGCCCACCGCGTACTGCGCGGTCATGCGCACGCGGGCCTTGGTGTTGCCGCGCGTGAAGTCGGTGAGCTGCTCGCCGGTGGCCGCGGCGTAGGCGGCCTCGAACCCGTCGACGGCCGGAGCGACGTCGTACGTGAGCACCCTGTCCGGCTCGATGAAGGCGAGCGCGGCCTGCGCGTCGTCCTCGTCCTGCTGGGTGCGGTAGGGCAGGCGCATGGCCACGAACTCCGCGGGGATCTCGTCCTCGCGCAGCTTCTCCACGGCCAGCTGGGCGAGCCGTCCCGCGAGCGTGGAGTCCACGCCGCCGCTGATGCCCAGCACGAAGCCCCTGGTGTGCGTCGCCCGGAGGTAGTCGCACAGGAAGTCGACGCGCCGCGCCGCCTCCGTCTCCGGGTCGATCCGCGGGGCCACCCCGAGCTCGGCGATGATCTGTGCCTGCAATTCACGCATGCCGCCATGCTAGCGACCGCGTGTTTCAGGGGTGTGACGGACCCCGGCCCACGACGCCGCTGGGTCGCCTCGGCGAGTCCCTCACCGTCACCCCGCACCTGGCCAGGATGGCAGGGGCGCATCATGTGCGGCATCTGTCGTGTCAACAGAGGGTCAGCGTTCCGGGCCGAATGCGGTGGTGGACCGTCACCCGTGCGTGTGAGGCGGGGAACAGCGGCGTCGTGAGATGCTGGCCACATGACTGAGAACACCTACGACACCATCCTGGTCCGCCGCGAGGGACGCGTGGGCGTGATCACGCTGAACCGTCCCGTGGCGCTGAATGCGCTGAACGTGCAGACCATGACCGAGCTCGTGGCGGCCGCCACCGACCTGGACCGCAATTCGGAGATCGGTGCGATCGTCCTGACCGGCTCCGAGAAGGCGTTCGCCGCGGGCGCCGACATCAAGGAGATGGGTTCCAAGACCGGTTCGGACATGTACCGCGAGGACTTCTTCTCCGCGTGGGACACCTTCGCCCGGCTGCGCACGCCGAAGATCGCGGCGGTCGCGGGCTACGCCCTGGGCGGTGGCTGCGAGGCGGCCATGATGTGCGACATGATCATCGCCGCGGACACCGCCAAGTTCGGGCAGCCGGAGATCACCCTGGGTGTCATCCCGGGCATGGGCGGCACCCAGCGGCTGACCCGCGCAGTGGGCAAGGCCAAGGCGATGGACCTCATCCTCACCGGCCGCCAGATGGACGCCGAGGAGGCCGAGCGCTCCGGACTCGTCTCCCGTGTGGTCCCCGCCGACTCCCTCATGGACACCGCGCTGGAGGTTGCCGCGAAGATCGGTTCCATGTCCAAGCCGGTGGCCCAGCACGCCGTGGAGACCGTCAACACCGCGTACGAGACCACCCTGGCCGCAGGACTGCAGTACGAGCGCCGCGTGTTCCACGGGTTGTTCTCCACCGCGGACCAGAAGGAGGGCATGGCGGCCTTCACGGAGAAGCGGAAGCCGAACTTCTCCCACGAGTGAGCCCGGACTCCGTCCTGTGGCGCAGATGATGTGCTGACAGTGCACGCGCAGACGACGCCGCTCCCCGGAAGGTGGGGAGCGGCGTCGTCGTTCCCCCGGGGGGATGCTCCTGGGGTGACCTGCGCGCCTGGGGTGGTCTGCATTAGCGGAGCAAACGCAGAAATGCGGCCGCGGATCTGCTTTTTCTCCACTAGGCAGCACCATCGGCCGGCTGCCGACCGGCGGGGCACCATCTGGGTCCGCATCTGCGGGTCTTTCTGACCCCGGGGCCCGCACCTGCGGATATCATGGCCCCATGACCTTTCTCCGCGTGGCCCAGGCCGCCTCGTTCATGGGTGTCAGCGACGACACCGTCCGGCGGTGGATCGACCAGGGTGCCCTTCCCGGGCACAAGGACGGGACGGGACACCTCGTGGTGGACGGAGCGGACCTCGCTGAGCTCGCTCGCCGCACGGCGGTGAGCCCCGAGGATCCCGCGCGCGTGAGCAGTTCTGCCCGCAACAGGCTGGTGGGCCTGGTGGCCGCGGTGAAGTCCGACCCCGTGATGTCCCAGGCGGAGCTGCAGTGCGGTCCGCACCGAATCGTGTCGCTGATGAGCACGGAGGCGGTGGAGGACCTCGGGCTCGCGCCCGGTTCCGTGGCCACGGCCGTGGTGAAGTCCACGGCGGTCATCGTGGAGACGGAGGGGCGCAAATGATGGCGTGCGCAGAGCAGAAGATACCGGGCACCGCGGGTAGACGCCGCCTCACCGCCCTCGTGGCCGCTGCGGGTCTGGGCACCCTGGTGCTCACCGGCTGCGGTGGGCAGAGCGGGGGAAGCAATGCAGCGGCGTCGTCCCCGGAGGCCGGGGCCGGGGGCGGGGACAAGACCCTGCGGGTGTCCGCGGCGGCCTCCCTGACCCAGTCCTTCGACCAGCTGGCGGAGGAGTTCGAGAAGGACCACCCCGGCGTGAGCGTGGACGTGAACTACGGCGGGTCCTCGGGGCTCGTGCAGCAGCTCACGGAGGGCGCGCCCGCGGACGTGTTCGCCTCCGCGGACCAGAAGAACATGACCAAGCTGACGGACGCGGACCTCGCCCAGGGGGAGCCGAAGATCTTCGCCACCAACGTGCTGACACTCGTGGTGCCCAAGGACAACCCGGCGGGAATCAGGAGCATCCAGGACGTGCTGGGCAAGAACGTCAAGCTCGTCACGTGCGCCCCCGAGGTGCCGTGCGGTGCCGCCACCCAGAAGGTGGAGCAGGCCAACGGTGTGGAGCTGGCGCCCGTGAGCCAGGAGAACGCCGTGACGGACGTGCTCGGCAAGGTCACCAGCGGTCAGGCGGACGCCGGCATCGTGTACGTCACGGATGCCAAGGCCGCCGGGAACAAGGTCACGACCATCGACATTCCCATGGCGGATGAGGCGATCAACAACTACCCGATCGTGGCCCTGAAGGACTCCGAGCAGCCGGAGCTTGCCGCGCAGTTCGTGGACCTCGTCACGGGTGAGCAAGGGCAGAAAGTGCTGCGGGACGCGGGCTTCGGCGCCCCGTGACGCGCCGGTTCTCCGCGACCCCGCGGTGGGTTCTGCTCCCGGCGGGCGTGGGTGCGCTGCTCATCCTGCTGCCTCTGGTGGGGATGCTGCTGCGCATTGACTGGGCGCACCTGGGGGAGCTGCTCACGAGTGAGTCCTCGCTCGCCGCGCTGTGGCTGAGCCTCCGCACGGCGGTGGCCTCCACCGCGCTGTGCGTGGTCCTGGGCTGTCCGCTGGCCCTGGTGCTGGCACGCTCCACGGCCCGGGGCCTCACCGTGTTCCGATCGCTGGTGCTGCTGCCGCTCGTGCTGCCCCCGGTGGTGGGCGGCATTGCGCTGCTCTACACGTTCGGGCGCACGGGCTTCCTGGGGCGTCCTCTGGGCGCGCTGGGGGTGGACATCGCGTTCTCCACCGCGGCCGTGGTGCTCGCGCAGACGTTCGTGGCCCTGCCGTTCCTGGTGGTCTCGCTGGAGGGTGCGCTGCGCACCACGGGCACCCGCTACGAGCAGATTGCTGCGAGCCTGGGCGCCTCCCCCACGCGCACGCTCTTCCGCGTGACGCTGCCGGTCGCCCTGCCCGCGGTGCTCTCCGGCGCCGCGCTGTCCTTCGCGCGCTGCCTGGGCGAGTTCGGCGCCACCCTCACGTTCGCGGGCAGCCTGGAGGGTGTCACCCGCACGCTCCCGCTGGAGATCTACCTGCAGCGCGAAACCGACCCCGACGCCGCCGTGGCCCTCTCCCTGCTCCTCGTCCTGGTCGCGCTGCTGGTCGTCAGTCTCACCACCCCCGCACGACGACGCCGCGGGGCCGGCTTCCGCGCCAACCTCACCCGGTGGGTGGGGCGGGACGGCGCTCGCGGGCCGGGTGGTCAGGCCGATCCGGAGTCGCGTGCGGATGCCGCCGCCCCGGGTTCGACCGAGGGGGTCCCTGCCGCGCCGACCGCGTCGGTGGAGTGGCGGGTCGGTGCGGGTGTGGGGGATTGGTCTGAGGCGACCGGCCACTCGGACCACAGTCGGGTGGGCGGGGTACCAGACGCGTCGGCGCCCAGGACCCGG
>NZ_JASDCY010000008.1:0-62089 GCF_030407675.1 Kocuria sp. APC 4018
CTGGATCAACCAACCAACCGCCGCCGAACCGGTAGCCGCCTGACACCCACTGGCCTCAAACACCTTGAAAAATTCCGGTGCTGCCGAACGGGAGGCACCCGATCGCCCGGCGCCGCGGTGTACACCGGTGTGCACACCCGTACCGTGGGCACCGGCTCACCCCGCCCGCGTGAGACGCGCGCCCGTGCAGCACTCACGGTCTCGCCCGCTCGCGGGACAGGTGCGGCTGCGGGGCGCGGGACCGGGCGCGGCGGCGTCGTCGTGGGCCGGCGTCAGCGGGCGTCCTGGCGGGGGACGAAGACCTCCCGGACCAGGAGCAGCCCCGCGGCGGCGGTGGGGATGGCGATCAGCGCACCCAGGACGCCCCAGAGCGCGCCGCCGGCCGCCACGGCCACGATGGCCACGGCGCCGGGCACGGCCACGGCCCTGGACATGATCCGCGGGGAGATCACATAGGCCTCCACCTGCAGGTAGGCGAAGTAGCCCAGGGCGTAGGGCACCACCGTGTTCCACCCGCCGAGGGTGGCCACGAGGCTCACGAAGACCCCCGCGATCACCCCGCCCACCAGGGGAATGAACGCGAGCAGGGCCACAAAGAGCACCAGGAGGGAGGCGTAGGGGACTCCGGTGATGCTCATGAGGATGAAGGCCACCGTGGCGTTGAGCAGCGCCACGCAGGCTTGGCCCATCACGTAGTTGCCCACGCCGTTGATCATCCTGTCCCCGAGGTGGGTGACCCGGGCGCGCTTGCTGGCCGGGGCCAGGCGGTAGCACCACGCCTTGATGGTGGGCCACGAGAAGAGGAAGTACAGCGTCAGGGCCATCACGATCAGCGTCCCCGTGACGCCGTTGAGCACCACCCCGCCCACGTTCACCACGGAGCCGAACATCCCGCCCAGGAAGTTCTCGTCGGAGGCGAGCCTCTCCTGCAGGCCGCTGGCGCCCTTCTGCACCGAGGCGGCGATGTCGAAGCGGTCGTTGAGCGCGTGGTAGAGGTCGGAGTGCATGAAACTGTCCACGAACTCGGGGACCCGGGCCGCGAACTGCTGGGCCTGCTCCACCATCCGCGGCACCACCACCAGGATGAAGGTGGTCAGGGCCAGGGCCAGGGCCAGGATCACCGCGGCCGCGGCCAGGGCGCGGGGCATGCCCTTGGACTCGAGCCAGCGCACGAGGGGATCGAGGCCCAGCGAAATGAACGCCGCGGTCACGATCCACCCCACGAGCCCGCCCACGTTGGTCAGCACGTAGTAGCCGAGCAGTGCGAAACCCACGCCCACGGTCAGCAGGAACCCGGTCTGCACCGGGTGGGCCTTCGCGGGGACCGGGTGGTCCCACGGGGCGCGCGGCTGCCCGGTCCCGTCCTCACGCGGTTCGGGTGGAACCTCGAACTTGCGGCGGGAGGGGCGGAAGCGCGCGGGCTGCTTGTGCTGGGAACCGGGGCTGGTGCTCACGCCGGAAGCGTACAACGCCTGCCGGGTGGAGGATCCCCACGGCGTGGTGCCCATAATGGCAGCAGCACGAATGCCCGGGCGTCAGCGCCCGGCAGCCAGCCCACGACGCCCCACACCGGTGCCCGGGTGGGGCCACAGGAGGTACACATGAGCGAGTTCCCCCGTTCCCCGCAGCCCCGCCCGACGTCCGCCGGTCCCGGTGCGGGCTCCCCGACCGGGGCTCCCGGCTCGGGCCGGACGGACGCCGAGCCGAGCGTTCCCGCGTCCGTGCGCGGTGCCGTGGACCTGGGCGCCGCGACCGCCCCGGCCGGGGGCACCGGGGGCGACGCCGCGGCGTCGGGCTCCGGGGCGGGTGCCGGCAGCTACCGCGTGGCGCTGAGCACCGCCACCTTCCAGCAGTACGCCGAGGCGTCCGCGTCCTACCCCGTGGTGGTGGTGCTGCACGCGCCGCAGAGCCCCGAGTCCGAGCAGTTCGCGGACACCGTGGCCGCGGTGGTGGACGAGTTCGCGGGCAAGCTGCTGCTGGGCACGGTGGACGTCTCCGCCGAACCCCAGATCGCGCAGGCCTTCCAGGCCCAGACCGTGCCCACCATGGTCGCCCTGCTGGGTGGGCGCGTGGTGCCGCTGGTCAACTCCACGGTGCCCGAGCAGCAGGTGCGGGAGCTGCTCACGGAGCTCGTGGCGCTCGCGCAGCAGAACGGGGTGACCGGCACCGCGGAACCCACCTCCCAGGCCGAGCCGGCGCCCCTGCCGCCGCTGCACCAGGAGGCGCTGGAGAAGCTCGAGGCCGGTGACCTGGACGGCGCGGAGGCCAGCTACAACCGGGCCCTGGCCGAGAACCCGGGGGACCACGACGCCAAGCTCGCCCTCGCCCAGGTGCATCTGCTGCAGCGCGTCAGCGCCATGGACGCCACTGCGGTGCGCGAGGCCGCGGCGTCGAACCCCTCCGATGTCGCGGCCGCGCTCGACGTCGCGGACCTGGACCTCTCGGGCGGTCACGTGGAGGACGCCTTCCGGCGGCTGCTCACCGTGGTGCGCACCACGGCCGGGGAGGACAAGGACGCCGCCCGGGCCCGCCTGGTGGACCTCTTCGACGTGGTGGGCGCCGACGATCCCCGCGTGGTCGCGGCGCGCTCGCAGCTCATGCGCGCGCTGTTCTGATCCGGGCCGCGTCCCGGCCGGCGGCTCGGCCCCGAGCGTGGCGCAACATGGCGCGGCGCCCGTGCGCGCCGGTTAGCGTGGGGCCATGAGCATCCCACCGAACGGACCCACGACGCCGCGCCGCGAGCCCGCTGCGGACGCCGCGCCCCCGGCCGAGACCCAGGCCCCACGAGACGGCACGGCGCCCGCGCCGTGGTCACCTCAGGACCACGACGCCGCGGGGTCGGACACCACACCGCGCCCGGCTGCCGGGGTCCCCGGGAGCGGGGCAGCGGCCACGGGTGCCGCGGCACTCGTGCTGCGGGAGCTCACCAAGATCTACGGGCACGGAGCCCGGCCCGCGGCGGACCGCGTGGACCTCACCGTGCCGCGCGGCTCGTTCTACGGCCTGGTGGGGCGCAACGGTGCGGGCAAGACCACCACGCTGTCCATGGCCACCGGCCTGCTGCGCCCCACCTCCGGGCAGGTGCTCGTGGGAGGCGGCAGCCGGGACGAGCTCGCGGACGTGTGGCGTGACCCCGTCACGGCCAAGCGCCGCATGGGCGTGCTCCCGGACGGGGCCCACCTCTTCGACCGGCTCACGGGCCGCCAGCTCGTGGCCTACTCGGGTCTGCTGCGCGGCATGGACCGCCAGCTCGTCAAGGAACGCACCGAGGACCTGATCACCGCGATGGACCTGCAGGACGCCGCTGGGCGCCAGGTGCAGGACTACTCCGCCGGCATGACCAAGAAGATCGCCCTGGCTGCGGCCATGATCCACGCGCCCAGCCTGCTGGTGCTGGACGAGCCGTTCGAGTCCGTGGACCCGGTCTCCGCCGCCAACATCCGCTCCCTGCTGCACCAGTACACGCAGTCCGGCGGCACCGTGGTGGTCTCCAGCCACGTGATGGACCTGGTGCAGCGCATGTGCGACCACGTGGCCGTGATGGACCAAGGGCGTGTGCTCGCCCAGGGGACCATGGAGCAGGTCTGCGACGGCATGTCCCTGGAGGACCGTTTCGTGTCCTTCGTGGGCGGCCGCACCGAGGCGGGGGAGGGGCTGCAGTGGCTTCGACCGGAGTGAACCAGACCCCCGGCGGTGCGCTGCCGGAGCCGTCGGCGCACGGCCGTGACGGCACGGCTGCCGTGCCGGGCGGCATCGACCCCGGGACCCGCGCTCCCGCGGCGGCCCACGGCACGGCCGTGCCCGGTGGGGCGGCCGACCGGCCGTTAGCGCCCGAGCGGCAGGAACCCGTGCCCGACGCCGCCGTCCCCGCCTCCGTGCGCCCCGCGCCGTCCGGGCAGGAGCACGTGAGCCACCGCTTGCGCGTGCTCGAGGAGGCGCGGCGGCTCGCGGGGCTGAAGTGGCACATCCTCGTCAACACGCTGACCCGCAGCACGTGGATCCTGGTGGGCACCGTCCTGGGAGGGCTCTACGCCCTGTCCATCCTGGCCATGCTGCTGGGTGGGATGTTCTTCCTGGGGTCCGAGCCACTGGAGGTGGTGACCGCGGCGTCCGTCCTGGGTGGCACCACCGTGCTGCTGGGCTGGTGGGTGGTGCCCGTGCTCACCTCCAAGGCCGATGCCACGCTGGACCCCGCCCGGCTGGGCCTGTTCCCGCTGAGCACCCCGGGGGTGCTGGCCGGTCAGGTGGTCGGCGCGGTCATCGGGATTCCCGGGATCCTCACGGTCATCGCGCTGGTCGGGTGGCTGTTCTGCTGGCGTTCCTCCCTGCCCGCCGTGGTCGCCGCCGCGCTGTGCGCGGCCCTGGCGGCGCTGCTGGCGTTCACGGGGGCGCGCTGCGCCGCCGCGCTGGCGGCTCGGCTGGCCAAGGGACGGCGTTCCACCGAGATCGTCTCGGTGCTCAGCCTGCTCCTCGTCGTGCTGCTGGCCCCGATCATCACGTCGGTGGCCACCGGCGTGGAGCGCGTGTGGGACAGGCTGCCCGGCTGGGCCGCGGTGCTGTCCTGGACGCCGCTCGGCGCGGTCTGGGCCGTCCCGGGTGACGTTGCCCAGGGGCACTGGGGCGCCGCCCTGCTCCGCCTCCTCATCGTGCTGGCCACCCTCGTGGCGCTCGCGGTCGCGGCGCGGTTCGCGCTGGACCGGGCACTGGGCGACGCCGCCGGGGGTGCCGCGCGCGCCACGGGCAGGTCCGTGGTGGGCATGGGTCTGCTCGACCGCTTCCCGTCCGCTCCGTGGGGCGCGGTCGCGGCGCGGTGTCTGACCTACTGGCTCAGGGACCCCCGGTACTCGGCGTCCCTGCTCATGGTTCCGGCCATGGGCGCGGCGCTCTGGTTCATGAGCGGTGAGGGGGGAACCGCCATGTGGCTGCTGCCCCCTCTGGTCGCCCTGCTGATGTCCTACTCGATCTCGGCGGACATCTCCTACGACAACACCGCGTTCAGCCTGCACCTGCTGGCCCCGGTGCCCGGGTGGGCCGACCGCCTGGGACGCGTGGTGGCCATGCTGATCGTGACCACGCCACTGCTGCTGATCGTCACCGGGCTGTGGCTGGCCCGGGTGCAGCGCTGGGACGCGTTGCCGGCGATGCTCGGTGTCTGCCTCGCGCTGCTGCTGTGCGGGGCGGGGCTGGTCTCGGTGGTCTCCGCGCGCTACACGTACCCCACGCCGCCGCCGGGGGCCTCGCCGCTGAAGACTCCGCAGGGCTTCACGCTGCTGAACCTCGTGGTGCAGTTCGTCACCATGGGGCTCATCGTGGTGCTCGCGCTGCCCTCGATCGTCGCGCTGTTCGTGTTCCTCGGCTCGGGTGCCGCGCTGTGGGGCTGGATCGCCGTGGCGGTGGCCCTCGCGGAGGGCGCGGCGCTGCTGTGGATCGGTGTGCACCTGGGCGGGAAGTGGCTGGATGCCCGCGGGCCGGAGATGCTGCAGGAGGTCGCGGGCTACCGCTGAGCCGGGATCGGGGAAGGGGCTCACGGGGTACAGTGGTGGACATGGACACCACCGAAGCCCAGCACGTCGGGGGCCCCTTCTCGCGGTCCTCCCGGGTGCTGAACAGCACCGAGTCAGGCACGGAGACCGTGGGGGGAACCGCCACGATCGAGCGGGAGGAGACCCGCCAGTTCGCGGAACCCGGTGACCACGAGCGGTTCGCCCACTACGTCCGCAAGGAGAAGATCATGGAGTCGGCGCTGTCCGGCGAACCCGTGATCGCCCTGTGCGGCAAGGTGTGGACCCCCGGTCGCGATCCCCAGCGCTTCCCGGTGTGCCCGGAGTGCAAGGAGATCTACCAGGGTCTGCGCCCCGGCAAGGACCAGCCCGAGAACTGACAGCACCACCGCAGCACCCCCGTCCCGCCCCGCGGGACACCGGCGGCGCCCGCGCAGCGGGCGCCGTTGCCGTGCCGGGCGACGGCGCTGCGGACTGCACCGCGCGACGGCACGGGCCCGTTCTCCGACGCCGGTGATCGGCACCTCGCGCCTGACCCGGCCGCGGTGCGCGTGCCGGCACGGGAAGTCGACACCGGCTTCGGACGTCGGCACCACCCGAGCGATCCCCGGGAACCGCGCCGCGGCGGCGTCGTCGGGCGAGGGGTGCCGAGGACGGGCGACAGGACCGGGGAAGTGCGGAACGGGCGCGGGGCAACCCCTGCCCGCGGACCCGACCGGGCGGCGTCGTCCGCAAGAACTCTGGAGAAACGGTGGAAACGCGCGCCACAGCGCGCGGAGAGGACGAGCACCACGTGTCTGAGAACGACCAGATGTCCCTGTTCGGGGCGGCGGCCGACCTGCCTCCGGCGTACCCGGATCGAGCGGCGTGGGGCACTGCCCCCAAGCTGCGTGCCTGGCAGGCGGAGGCCATCCAGCGCTACGAGCAGGCGCAGCCGCGGGACTTCATGGCCGTGGCGACCCCCGGCGCCGGCAAGACCACCTTCGCGCTCACCGTGGCCAAGAAGCTGCACGACGCCGGTGTGGTCCAGCGCGTGACCGTGGTGACCCCCACCGAGCACCTGAAACGGCAGTGGGCGGACGCCGCCGCTCGCGTGGGGCTCGCCATCGACCCCAACTTCAAGAACGCGGACGGCCAGCACGGGCGGGGCTACATGGGTGCGGCGGTGACGTACGCCCAGGTGGCGAACAAGCCGCTGCTGCACCGGGCCCGGACCGAGGCCGGACGCACGCTGGTGATCATGGACGAGATCCACCACGCGGGTGACGCGCTGTCCTGGGGTGACGGGCTGCGCGAGGCCTTCGAGCCGGCCACCCGTCGGCTCGCGCTCACGGGTACGCCCTTCCGCTCGGACACCTCGCCCATTCCGTTCGTGCGCTACGAGGAGGACGGGGACGGCATCCGCCGCTCCACGGCCGACTACACGTACGGCTACGGCAACGCGCTGCAGGACCACGTGGTGCGCCCCGTGATCTTCATGGCCTACTCGGGGCAGATGCGCTGGCGGACCTCGGCGGGTGAGGAGATGGCCGCGCAGCTGGGGGAGGGCTTCACCAAGGACATCACGTCCCACGCGTGGCGCACGGCCCTGGACCCGCAGGGCCAGTGGATCCCGTCCGTGCTGCGCGCCGCGGACCAGCGCCTGACCCAGGTGCGCCGCACCGTGCCGGATGCGGGGGCGCTCGTGATCGCGACCGATCACCAGGACGCCAAGGCCTACGCCGAGCAGCTGCACGCGCTCACGGGGGAGCGGCCCACCGTGGTGCTCTCCGACGACAAGGCCGCCTCGAACAAGATTGACCAGTTCTCGGAGTCGGACAAGCGCTGGATGGTGGCCGTGCGCATGGTCTCCGAGGGGGTGGACGTGCCCCGCCTCGCGGTGGGCGTCTACGCGACCTCCACGTCCACGCCGCTGTTCTTCGCCCAGGCCGTGGGCCGCTTCGTGCGCGCCCGCAAGCGCGGGGAGACCGCCTCGGTGTTCCTGCCGTCGGTGCCCGTGCTCATGGCGCTCGCCAACTCCATGGAGGAGGAGCGGGACCACGCCCTCGACAAGCCCAAGAGCGTGCCCGACGTCGTGGACTTCGACCAGCCCATGGAGAGCGGCTGGGACGACGACCTGCTGGAGGAGGCCAACCGCGACGAGCGGGCGTCGTCCGCGCTCGCACAGGGCAACTTCCAGGCCCTGGACTCGGACGCGTCCTTCCACGGCGTGCTCTTCGACGGCGGCGCGTTCGGCGGCGGCGCCGCCGTGGGCTCGGAGGAGGAGGCCGAGTACCTCGGCATCCCCGGCCTGCTGGATCCCGAGCAGGTCTCCGAGCTGCTGCGGGAGCGCCAGTCGCGCTCGGCGCAGCGCCAGGGCGGTGGCACGGCCCCCCAGCAGCCCGCGGTCCCGGACCACCGGCGGCTCAAGGACCTGCGGGCCCAGCTGTCCAAGAACGTCTCGGCGTGGTCCGCCCGCACGGGCACCCCGCACGGTGTGATCCACAACGAGCTGCGCACCAAGTGCGGTGGTCCGCCCGTGGCCCAGGCGTCGGAGGAGCAGCTGAACGCGCGCCTCGCAATGCTGCAGCGCTGGTTCATCGGCCGCAAGTAGGTCCCGTGCACGACGCCGCTCGGCCGGGTCCTCGACGCCCCGCGCGCCATCCTGCGGGCGCTCGGCCCTCGCAGACGCGCGCGGACGCCCTCGGCACCGCCTCCCGATCCGAGCCGGTTCCCTTCCCACGCCGAGCTGCGGCCCACTGGGCCGCGCCCGGCAGGGACACGTCAGGCCAGGTCGGTGACGACCTCCACGCCCGCGGCTTCCAGCTCCGCGACGGCGCGCTGGCCGCCTTCCGCTGAGACAGGCGCCGTGAGCGGCAGCAGCAGCCGGGTCTCGTAGCCGGCATCTACTGCATCCTTGGCGGTGGCCAGCACGCAGTGGTCCAGGGCGAGCCCCACCACGTCCACGGCCTCGACGTCCCGCTCCCGGAGCCAGTCGTCCAGGCTCACACGGTCCTCGTCCGCGGCTTCCTCCGGCTCTCCCATGGGCACGTCCACGTCCGGGGCGGACAGCCCCTCGAAACCCGAGTAGGCGGCGTCGTACGCGCCCTTGCGGAAGAACTCGGTGACGTGCTCGGTGTCGAAATCGGGGTGGGTCGCCGCGCCGGGGGTGTCCGCCACGCAGTGCACGGGCCAGCTCGTGGCGAAGTCCGGGGTGTCGCTGAAGTGCTCTCCCGGGTCCACGTGCCAGTCCTGGGTGGCGGCCACGGCCACGTAGTCCGCGTGGTGGTCCTCGAGGTGCTCGGAGATCCCCGCGGCCACCGCGGCGCCCCCGGCGACGGCCAGGCTGCCGCCCTCGCAGAAGTCGTTCTGGACGTCGACGATCAGCAGTGCAGTGCGCACGGTGTCCTCCCTGCTCAGTGAGCGGTTCCTGGTTCGATGACGGTGGGGATCACGGGCTCGCCCTCGGAGAGCCTGCGTGCCGCCCGCGGCAGCTCCGCCACGGACTCGGCGTGGCGCCGTCGGGCCCGCTGCACACCCTCGGGGCCGGTGAAGCCGTCGTGCAGCTCCCCGCCGGTGACGTAGTCCACGAGGAGGGGACGGTCGTCGCCGTCGTCGTGGGGCTCGTGGGAAATGCCCACGAGCTCGTGGGTGGCCAGGCCCTCGGCGCTGCGGCGCCGCAGAGCGTACTTCTCGCCGCCCACGGAGGCCTTGCCCGAGGAAGCCTTGGCCACCGGCTCCATGGTGCCCGAGGTGCCCTCCCGCGAGACGAGTTTGTAGACCATGGAGGACGTGGGGGCTCCCGAGCCCGTCACCAGGCGCGTGCCCACGCCGTACGAGTCCACGGGTACGGCGCGCAGGGCGGCGATCGCGTACTCGTCCAGGTCGCTCGTGACCGTGATGCGAGTGTTCGGGTTGCCGAGCTTGTCGAGCAGCGCACGCACCGACGCCGCCTGGGTCACCAGGTCGCCCGAGTCCAGACGCACCCCGCCGAGGTCCGGACCGGCGATGTCCACGGCGAGGCGGACGGCCCGCTCGACGTCGTACGTGTCCACGAGCAGTGTGGTGGACACTCCCAGAGCGTCCAGCTGGGCTCGGAAGGCCTGCTCCTCGGAGTCGTGCAGCAGGGTGAAGGAGTGGGCGGCGGTGCCCACGGTCCGCACACCGTAGCGGTAGCCCGCCTCCAGGTTGGACGTGGACTCGAAACCGGCCACCACGGCGGCGCGGGCGGCGGCCACGGCAGCCTGCTCGTGGGCGCGGCGTGAACCCATCTCGATGCACGGCCGGTCCCCGGCGGCGCCCACCATGCGGGACGCGGCCGAGGCCACGGCGGAGTCGTAGTTGAGCACGGACAGGATGTAGGTCTCCAGGACGCACGCCTCCGCGAAGGAGGACTCCACGCTCAGCAGCGGGGAGTGGGGGAAGTAGGTCTCGCCCTCCGCGTAGCCGCGGATCTGGCCCGTGAAACGGAAGTTCTCCAGGTAGGCCACAGTGGCGGCGTCCACCACGCCGGTGTCCCGCAGGAAGCGCAGCTGCTCGTCCGTGAAGCGGAACTGCTCCAGGCCCTCCAGGACGCGACCCACCCCGGCGAAGACCCCGTAGCGCCGACCGTGCGGCAGGCGGCGGGTGAAGACCTCGAACACGCTGCGGCGTGAAGCCGTGCCCGCTCGGAGGGCTGCCTGCAGCATGGTCAGCTCGTAGTGGTCCGTCAGCAGGGACGTGGCCTGCGGGTGCCAGGAATAGCTGTGCTCGTTCACCCTGCCAGCCTAGTGGGGCGCTCGCCGTGCGCACATCACCACGCCCCCGGCTACCATGGAAACGATGCTCACTTACCAGTTCCGGGGCCGTGTCCCCGCCCCCGCCGTGCTCATGAGTGCCGCGCCTGCGGAGTCCCCGCAGCTCACGCGGGAGGAGCAGGCGCTCACCGCCGTGAACGTGCCGTGGAACGTGGTGGTCTGGGACGACCCCGTGAACCTCATGAGCTACGTGGTGTACGTCTTCCGCTCGCACTTCGGGTTCACGGACGCCAAGGCCCGCACGCTCATGCTCGAGGTCCACCACCAGGGCCGGTCGATCGTCTTCACCGGCTCCCTGGAGGAGGCCGAGGCCCACGTGAGCGCACTGCACGGCTACGGCCTGTGGGCCACCTACGAGAAGGCGGGGGAGAACTGATGGCGCGCGGGTTCAAGCGCACGCGCAAGGGCATCGTGGGCCGCTTCGAGGCCCCCGAGGTGCGTCTGCTGCAGAAGCTGTTCTCGGACGTGGCAGAGACGCTCGCGCCCGAGCCGCGCGACACGGACGACCCCCTGGAGGCGCTCGTGGGTTGGGACGAGGACGTGGCCGAGCCCACGGACCCCGCGCTGCGCAGACTGCTGCCCGCGGCGTCGTCGGACCCCGAGCAGGCCGCGGAGTTCCGCAGGCTCACGGACCGCTCGCTGCGCGAACGCCGGATCGCGGCACTGCGGGCGTCCTCGCTCGCCCTGGAGTCCGATCCCGTGGTGCTGACCACGGAACAGGCGCAGGACGTTGCACGCGCACTCAACGACGTCCGCCTGGTGCTCGCGTCCCGGCTGGGGATCGACTCCCCGCAGGACGCCGAGCGGGTGGCGGAGCTCACGGACTTCGGGACGGCGCAGACCGTGGAGCAGTACATGGGCGTGGTGTACAACTTCGTCTCGTGGCTGCAGGAGACGCTCATGGAGGCGCTGCTGAAGACCCTCCCGTCCTCGTGACGCGGCATCGGAAGCACGCCTCGTCTCATGTTCGGGGTGCTCACCCGGACGCACTACAGTTTTCCGTTATGCAGGCTGAGCACCGTTCTCCCACCGGTCCGAACCCCAACTCGCCCATCGGGGTGTTCGACTCCGGAGTGGGCGGTCTCACGGTGGCCCGGTCCATCATCGACCAGCTGCCCAACGAGGAGATCCTCTACGTGGGGGACACCGCCCACGGCCCGTACGGTCCGCTGCCCATCGCCCAGGTGCGTTCGAACGCGCTGCGGATCATGGACGACCTCGTGGACTCCGGCGTGAAGCTGCTCGTGATCGCGTGCAACACGGCGTCCGCCGCGGTGCTGCGCGACGCGCGCGAACGCTACACGCGGGGCTACGACATCCCGGTCACCGAGGTCATCCAGCCCGCCGTGCGCCGCGCCGTGGCCACCACCCGCACCGGGCGCGTGGGCGTGATCGGCACCGAGGCCACCATCGGGTCCCGCGCGTACGACGACACGTTCGCGGCGGCACCCCAGCTGGACATCACCTCGGTGGCGTGCCCCGAGTTCGTGGAGTACGTGGAGCGCGGGGTCACCTCCGGTCCGGAGCTGCTGCGCACCGCCCAGGAGTATCTGCAGCCCCTCAAGGACGCCCAGGTGGACACCCTCGTGCTCGGCTGCACGCACTACCCGCTGCTCACCGCGGTGATCTCCTACGTCATGGGGGAGAGCGTCAACCTGGTGTCCTCGGCGGAGGAGACCGCGCGGGACGTGTACCGCAGCCTGCTCGACAACGGCCTCGAGCGTGATCCCGCGCTGGCACCCCACCACGAGTTCCTGGCCACGGGCGACCCCGTGAGCTTCGAGGGACTGGCCCAGCGGTTCCTGGGCCCGGAGGTGCTGCGCGTCCGCCACACCTCGTCCGTGGCCGAGCAGTACCCCACCGGCTCCCTCTCCACGATCCACCCGGCTCAGCGCTGAGTCGGCAGCAGAAAGGTCGCAACTCCATGATCCTCACCGTGGTCGGCAACTCGGGCAGCTTCCCGGGCCCGGACTCCCCGGCGTCCTGCTACCTGGTGTCGGGGGAGGACGCAGACGGACGGATCTGGCGGATCGTGCTGGACATGGGCAACGGCGCCCTGGGCACGCTGCAGCGCTACATCGACCTGCACGAGATTGACGCGATCATGCTCTCCCACCTTCACCCGGACCACTGCGTGGACGTGGGCGGTCTGCACGTGGCGGTCAAGTGGGATCCCCGTGGATGGAACGCAGGGACCATCCCCCTCTACGGGCCCTCCGCGACGCACACCTACTTGAACCAGCTGCACATGCTGCCCCCGGAGCACTCCATGGCCACGGAGTTCGACTTCCACGTGTGGCAGCCCCGGCAGCCCGTGACGGTGGGCCCGTTCACGGTGACGCCGTTCCCCGTGAACCACCCGTGCCCGGAGCCGTTCGCCCTGCGGGTCGAGCACCGGGGTCCGGAGGGTGTGGAGGTGCTCACCTACTCCGGGGACACCGATTCCTGCGAAGAGCTCGTGGTGGCGGCCAGGGACGCTGACGTGTTCCTGTGCGAGGCCGCCTACGAGGAGGGACGCGAGGACCACCTGCGGGGGATCCACCTCACGGGCCGGCGCGCGGGCCGGACGGCCGCGGAGGCGGGAGCGCGGCGTCTGCTGCTCACGCACCTGCCCGTGTGGAACGACCCGCGCACGGCAGAGGCGGAGGCGTGCGAGGCCTTCGACGGGCCGGTCTCCGTGGCGCGGCCGGCCAGGAGCTACCGCGTGTCCGGCCCGACCGACCGGTCGTTCGATGCGTTGGCACGCGCCGGGGCCGACGACTAGGCTGATCCGCATGACTGCGCCTACCGATCCGGCACGATCCACCGCGAACTCCACGGGCCAGGGCGAGCGCTCGACCACGGACGTGGTCCGCGCCGACGGGCGCACGGTGGCCGAGCTGAGGCCCATCACGATCACTCGCGGCTGGTCCGAGCAGGCGGAGGGCTCCGCGCTGATCGAGTTCGGAGGCACCCGTGTGCTGTGCACCGCCTCGCTCACGGAGGGCGTGCCCCGCTGGCTCAAGGGAGAGGGGCGCGGCTGGGTGACCGCAGAATACGCGATGCTCCCGCGCGCCACCTCCACCCGGTCCGCACGAGAGTCCGTCAAGGGCAAGATCGGCGGGCGGACCCACGAGATCTCCCGGCTGATCGGGCGCTCGCTGCGCTCCATCATCGACCTCGAGGCACTCGGCGAGAACACCGTGGTGCTCGACTGCGACGTCCTGCAGGCCGATGGCGGAACCCGCACCGCCTCCATCACGGGTGCCTACGTGGCGCTCGCGGAGGCCATCAACTGGGCCCACGACAACGGCGTGCTCAAGCGCCGCGTGAACCCCCTCACCGACTCGGTGGCGGCGGTGTCCGTGGGCATCATCGACGGCGTCCCCATGCTGGACCTGCCCTACGTGGAGGACGTCCGCGCGGAGACCGACATGAACGTGGTCGTCACCGGCTCCGGCGACTTCGTGGAGGTGCAGGGCACCGCCGAGGGTGTCCCGTTCCGCCGCGACGAGCTGGATGCGCTGCTGGACCTGGCGGTTGCCGGGTGCGCCCAGCTCGCCGAGATCCAGCGCGAGACCCTGGAGAGCACCCGTGGTCGGTGAGGTCCCCGGCGCCCGCGTGGTGCTGGCCACCCACAACCAGGGCAAGGTGCGCGAACTGCGCGCCATGCTCGCCGCAGCGGGTCTCAGTGACCCGGAGCTTGTGGTGGACGCCGGCACGGCCGGGGTGGGCGACGTCGTGGAGACCGGCGTGACGTTCCAGCAGAACGCGCTGTTGAAGGCGCGTGCCGCGGCCGCGGAGTCCGGCCTCGTGGCGCTCGCCGACGACTCCGGACTGGCCGTGGACGTCATGGGAGGATCCCCAGGGATCTTCTCCGCGCGCTGGGCCGGGCAGCACGGCGACGACGCCGCGAACCTCCGTCTCCTTCTCGCCCAGCTCGGGGACATCGCCCCCGAGCACCGCGGCGCTCGCTTCGTGTGCGCGGCCGCTCTCGTGGACCCCCGCGACGGCACCGAGCATGTGGTCACGGGAGAGCTGCCGGGAAGGATCCTCCCGGGTCCGGTGGGCGAGAACGGCTTCGGCTACGACCCGGTGTTCGCGCCCGAGGGGGAGGGCGGCGCGAGCTGCGCCCAACTCGGTGCGGAGCACAAGAACCGCATCAGTCACCGCGGCCGGGCCATGGCGGCGATGCTGCCCCACCTGCTGCGCGTCCTGGGCCACGAGGAGCGCGCAGCCGCACCCGTTCCGGGTGCCTCGCCCGAATCGGAGCCCGAGGCCTGACCATGACCTTCGCCTGCGGACACCTCCCCTTCGCCAACGCCGTGGAAGCGGTTCTGGCGGAGGCCGGTGTCTCCGTGGAGCGCTCCGACTGGGAGCTGCACGCGGGCGGCTCGGCGCACATCGTGGTCAACGCGGGCCACATGATGAGTGTGCGCATCGCCAAGAACCCCACCTCCGGTGAGAACGTCCGGCGTCGGACGCGGGCGCTGTCCAAGCTGCCGGAGTTCGACTTCACTGTGCCCCGACCGCTGACGCCCGTGATCCAGGACGGCCGCTACACGGCCGTCGGAATGACGTGGATCCCCGGGGCACCCCGGGCTCCGGGACCCGTGGACCCCCGTCAGCTGCGCCGTGTGCTGGAGCAGATCGGCCGCGCGGACGCCCGGGCCGCCGAGCCGTGGCTGGACCGCCCCGGGCAGCACTGGGGCGGGCACCGGCGCCGCCACGTCCTGCTGGAGCAGGTGCTTCCCCGGCTGCTGCCACGCAGCAGGGACCGGGCGCTGCACGCCATCGAGGACCTGGTGGCGCTCGAGAACGCGACGCCCCAGCTCGTCCACGGGGACCTTATGGGCTCCAACATGCTGTGGCAGGGGGAGCACCTGGTGGGCGTCATCGACTGGGACCACGCGTGCCTGAGCGACCCCGCGTACGACATTGCCTCCCTGGGACTGTGGTTCGGCTGGCCCAGCGTGCGCGATGCCACGGACGAGGTCGGCTACGAACGGGCGCGTCTGCACGCCCGGATCTTCCCGCTGCAGGCCGTGGCCTACGCGCTGCACCACGAGCTCGACGCCGCCCAGGTCCGCCAGGCGGTCGAGAAGGCGGACGCCTGGTACGAGTCGCGCGCCGTGGCGGCCGTCTGAGCCACCCTCATCGTGTCGGAGCGGGGCCGTACGCTCACAGCGTGTCCGTCAGCTTCACCGCCATCGACTTCGAAACCGCCAACCGCAGCCTCGCCTCGGCCTGTGCCCTGGGAGTGGTGCGCGTCCGGGACGGTCGGGTGGTCGACACCCGGTACTCCCTCATCCGGCCTCCCGCGGGCCACGACGGTTTCGAACGGGGCAACGTGCGCATCCACGGGATTCAGCCCGCGGACGTGGCGGACGCCCCCACGTTCGACCAGCTCTGGGACTGGATGTGCGACAACATCTCCCCGGAGGACCCGGACTCCGTCCTGGTGGCCCACAACGCGGTGTTCGACACCGGTGTCATCAAGGCCGCCAACAGCGCGTGCGGGGGTGCATCCCGGGTCTGGGACTATGCCTGCACCCTGAGGCTGGCGCGGGCGGCGTACACGCTGCGCTCGTACTCCCTCCCGAACGCCTCCCGCGCGGCGGGGGCGGAGGTGCGTGATCACCACAACGCCCTGAGTGACTCCCTTGCCTGCGCAGGCATCGTGCTGGACCTCGCCCGACGCAGCGGGGCGGAGAGCATGGCGGAACTGGTGTCGCACTACGGCGTGCGGATGCAGCGCGCGGACCTGTAGCCGGTTCGGGCGCGCCCTTCCACGTCGCCTGACGACTGCGACCCGCCAGGCACCCCTGCTGCGATCCGCTCCAAGGCCTCAGCCCCGGCCTGCCACGATCACCACGGGGTCAGGCGCACCAGCGGGAGATCCACTCGTCGGCCAGCGCCAGGAGATCGGCCCGGGTGGCGTCACGAGCGGACGTCCCGGGTGTTTCGGAAGCGGCCGGATCCGTGCCGCTGAGCCCCCACATGGCAGCGGCCACCGTGGTGGCCACGGCTCGGGCCGCGGTGTGGACCGGGGTGTCCCCGGGCAGCGCCGCAGAGGCGCGTCGAGCGGCGTCGTCCCCCGGAGTGGCCGAGGCCGGGAACTGCAAGGGGGCGGCGTCCGCCAGTGCAGCAAGTCCTAGAGCCAGGGCCGTCGACGCCGCGTGCTCGCCTCGTACGGCGAGATCCGGTGCCGCGGCCAGCAGCTCGCGCCGTGAGCCCGGTTCCGTGCACTGCGCCAGCAGCTCGAGGGTGCGGGGCGCGGGGCGGGTGACGACGGCGCACACCCGCGCGGTCTCGGTCAGCACGTCCTGTACGGTGGCACCGGTCTCTGCCGCGCGGGCGGCGGCGTGGACCGCGAGGGCCATGCCCACGGCGGCGGTCTGCGCCTCCGGGCTGCCGTGGGTGATGGCGGCCGAATCCACGGCGAGAGCCACGAGGGTCTTCCACCCGATGGTGGGGACCATGCCGTAGGGAGCCGTGCGCGCGAGAACCTCGGGGCTGTCCGCGGCGGGAAGCACAGGTCGTACGACCTCTCCGAGCGAGCCGGTGGCCAGCGCGTCGAAGGAGTCGCCGGAGTGCTCTCCCGGGGCGGCGACGACTGGATGGTGGCGGTCCAGGTCGTCGGATGGCGGGTGCGGGGCGTCGTCGGGCAGCTGCGCGCCGTTGGCCACGGCCCACCGGAGGTAGGACAACCAGGCGCACGCGGTGGGGTCTGCACTCTGGCCGTCGTTGGCCCAGCCCGCCACCTCGTCCAGCGCGGCCACCGTGCGTGCGGCGAGCTGCGTGGCCTGGTCGGGCCGGTCCGTGCCCGCGGCGATCCACGGTGCGAGAACCACTCCGCGGACCATGTCCGGGTACCGGTCCGACGTCGCATCCAGTCCTTGGTCTCGTGCCAGCAGCTCGGGTGTGTGCTCGGTGGTCATGGGACCAGTCTAGAAAGACTCGCCGGTGTGGTGACCATGAGGACATGGCGAGCACACGAACACCGCAGACGCACGGCCCCGGCGGGCAGGAGGACGAGGTGGTCTCTCGCCCTGGCGAGGTGCCGCGGGCTTGGAGGCGTCCGAAAGGTCAGCGGGAGGCCCCGGGACAGCCCACCCCGGAGGGATTCACCCGGCAGTCGTCCGCAACGTTGTGCACGGTGGCACGCCAGACGTTCAGCTGCACGGGGGCGGAGGTCACTTGGTTGTATCCCGCCACGGGCTGCCACCCCGTCCCCGCGATGTTGTACTCACCGTAGAACCAGGTGGTGAGGGTGACCGAGTAGTCGCCGGTTGAGGTGTACACGTGCGAGGTGTCCGTGGGAGTGTCCCACGCACCCTCCGGCAGGGGAGCGCCGGTGAGGGGAGTGGGGCCCAGGGACGCCCCGTCCCCGTAGTTCCAGGTGTACTGGGCGGGGTAGGCGCGCACCGACACGGGGTAGCCACCCAGGGTGGTCTCGAACGTCTGCGGCTGCGCCACGGCGTAGACATTCGTGTTCATGTTCTTCAAGGTGTCCGGGGCGGGCTGCACGTGGTTCTCCGCCGGAGCCACCGCGAGGCGCTGGAAGTCCTGGAGGGTGAACGTGGGCAGTGGCACGTAGCCGTCGTCTCCCGCGCCGCCGGCCTGGGTATCAGAAACGCACATCTGAGTGCCTCGAGGTGAACGCGCGCCGTCCGATGCCCCGCCCACGACGATGTCCATGGACACCCCGGTCTGGCCGGAATCGTCCGTGCACTCCTGCTGGGCCCGGCAGCTGCGCAGGGCGGCGCCCTTGTCGCCGGTGCAGGGATCCTGGAGGCCGTAGACCGTCTTGTTCTTGGCGGTGTCCATCATGCGGGCGTTGAAGAAGATGGAGTCGTCGTCGGACATCAACTCATTGCGAAGCGCGCGTTGAAAATCTGGGTCTGTGTCGGGATCCCATATCGCCCCAGATGCGTGAGACAAATTGTTGGTGGCGCCGCCACTGGCGGGCGCCCCCATGCCTGGGTTTTTGATTTCGAGCGACACGCGTATTTCATCCCCGTTCGCCCGACCATGGCTGGTCGCGAGACCCGCCTCGTCGGCCTGACCCCACCCGTCGGAGGAATCTGCAGCGTAAACCGGTGCCTCAATAGAAAGCGTGGCGACCATTAAAGCGAGACCACAGGCCACTTTGACAGCTCTCGTGTGTTTGTTCGATTCCGTCACAGTGATCCCCTGGGGGAGGCGGTGATGTAGATCCAGCTTTGCCCCTTGCGGATTACCGAGACATCAAGAAGGTTATCTCTGCTATACGGTTCTTGTCGATTTACAATTTTACCGTCGTCTATAACGATCACTCCTGAACTGCGAGCGTCTATTGGGAGAGTATATTCACCAGAGGCTCGGGGTTGGAAAGAGTTGGGGAGGATGTGTGATGATTCCGCCCCGCCAGCCATCCATGAACCAGATGCGTAATTTTCCTCGATTCGAGTGAACTGGTTGAAGCATCTGTCACAGGACGAAGAAGTGACATCGCGAACAAGAGACGTGTCGCCCGTCTGAAACGCATACCACTGCGCGTCCGCCCGGTAGTTGAGAAAGGCCTGCGCGCCCGCCTCAGTCTCCTCCTTTGCCTCGGGGGGCATGACCGGCTTCGGTACGTTGCGTGCGGGGTGCTCCAGTGTGGCGGGCTCGTAGTCGTCTGGCACCTTCTGTCCGGTGGCCAGGACGGTGGGCTCCTCGGGCCGCCAGTCCTCGGGCAGGGCCGCGTTGCTCGATGTCGTGGGGGTGGCTGTGCTTGTGGGCTTCGCGGAACCGGTGTCGGTTCTTTCCGGTGAGGGTGACGCGGAGGAGGACGTCTCAGCGGCCTGGGTGTCGGCGGTGTTGTCCTGCGGGCTGGCCCCGCAACCCCCCAGGACGAGGATGCCGAGGCCCACCAGGGCCAGAGTCCGCGCTCGCGTTCGTGCCGTACCCGTGTGCAGCATCTTCCACGCACTCTCCCTGTTGTCGTTCTCGAACCGGTGTGATGCACCTGACAGTAACCAGAGCATAGGGTGAAGACTGCCGCCGCGGGAGTGGTCGGCGAGCAAATGTGGACAACTCTAAAGATGCAGATGCATGACTGCACGTCAGGGGGGTGTGACGCCCCGCCCGTACCTGAATGGGTCTCGACGCGACCGCTGACGTCCAGGCGCGGTTCATGAGAAATCACGGAGAACGCAGGGCCCGGCCCGGTGCACGTGGGCGCGATGCCGCCGACCGGGAGCGGGACACGGGCGCGCCATGTGTGAGAGCCCTTATGAGTGTCTGAGACCCCCGTTACGTTTGATGCATGCTGATACTGCACACCTCCGACTGGCACCTTGGCCGGACGTTTCACGGGGTCGACATTCTCGACGTCCAGCGTCAGGCGATGTCCGAGATCGTGCAGTGGGTGAAAGAGCGCGGGGTGGCCGTGGTTCTGGTCTCAGGGGACGTCTACGACCGGGCTCAACCACGCACGGAGGTGGTCGAGCTGCTCAACGCCACCCTCGGAGGGATTCGTGCGGCGGGGGCGCAGGTGGTGCTCACGAGCGGCAACCACGATTCTCCGGCGCGGCTCGGATTCGGGGCAGAAATCATGGCTCACGGCGGTGTGCACCTCCTGACATCCGTGGCTGGAGCAGAGTGGCCCGTGGTGTTCCGCCGGAGGAACGGCTCGGTGACAGCGGAACGAGCGCCGTCCGTCGCCATGAAAGACGCGGGAGATCACGGGGATGCTCGCGAGGACGCAGTGGCGGTGTACGGCATCCCGTACCTGGAACCCCGGGCCGTGGCGCCGTTGCTCGACTGCCCTCCAACGCATCAGGCGGTCCTCGGTGCGGTGGCCCAGCGCATTGCCGGGGACAAACGGACCCGGGCCGGCATCCCCAGCGTGGTGATGGCGCACGCCTTCGTCACGGGCGCCGAACCCACGGACCCGGAACGCGTGGTGGACTCCGGGGGGTTGGGCACCGTGTCCGCCGAGGTCTTCGCCGATCACGACTACACCGCACTGGGACACATCCACCGGAGGCAGCGGGTCACGGGCACCGTGCGCTACAGCGGTTCCCCGGTGGCCTACTCCTTCTCGGAGGCGTCCCACACCAAGGGTGCGTGGCTGGTGGACATCGGCGCCCCTGGGGTGAGGAAGGTCGAGGAACTCGAGCACGAAGCCGGACTTCGCCTCGCGCGACTGCGTGGACCTCTGGCCACGCTGCTTTCCGCCCCGGAACACGCCGCCGCGCAGGATGCGTGGTGCCAGGTGGTTCTCACGGATCCCGAACGGCCGGCGGCCGCGATGGAGCGCGTCCGCACCCGATTCCCCCGCACGGTGGAACTGCGGTGGGAGCCCGAGGGCGGACGCAGCCTGTCGCCGCGCAGATACAGCGCCCAGGTGGCCGAGGCGGCCAGCCCCGAAGAACTGTGCGCCAGGTTCTACGACCACGTCCGGCACCGCGGGCTGTCACCAGAAGAGGCCCAGGACGTGCACGATGTCGTGGCATCGGTGGCGGGCGCAGGGGCGCAGAGATGAAGCTGCACCGGATGGAGATCGCCGCCTTCGGGCCTTTTGCGGGTCATGAATCCGTGGACTTCGAGGCGCTCAACGCCGCCGGCGTGTTCCTTCTCAACGGGGAGACGGGCTCCGGCAAGACGAGTGTCCTGGATGCCATCTGCTTCGCGTTGTACGGCACCGGCCCCACTACCGCGGCCAAGGGTGGCCGCAAGGCCGGGCACAGCGATCACGCGGATCCGCACACTGCGCCTCGCGTGGAGCTGGAGTTCACGGCCAGCGGCCGTCGCTGGCACGTGAGCAGGACTCCCGCGTGGCGGGAGCCGTCCACCCGGGCGGCGTCGGGGTGGAGCGAACGGCACGCCACGGTGCTGCTGCGCGAGCTCGTGGACGGTGGATGGTCGGAACGGGGATACCGCCCGGATGACGTGGGGCAGATGATCCACCACGCGATCGGACTGGACCGCGAGCAGTTCACCCAGGTGATGATGCTGCCCCAGGGCAAGTTCGCCCGTTTCCTGCAGGCGGGCTCCAAGGACCGGGAAGAGTTGCTGGAGACCCTGTTCGGAACGGATGTCTACGCGCGGATCCAGGACGAGCTCAAGGTGCGCGCTGACAGTGCACGGGCGGAACTGCGCGAGGCGGAAGCGGAAGCTGAGCGCACCCACGACCAGCTCGAGCGGTTCCGTGATCGGGTGGCACTCGTGGTTGAGCACCTGCCCTCGGACGCCGAGGAAAGCGTCCCCGGACATGCGGACGGGGCGTCGGCGGAGGGGCTCGCTGGTGAAGACAAGCGGGCATCCACCGAGATGGCCGACGCTCCGCGCGACGGCGGGCAAACTCCCGCACCCGGGACGTTCCCGGCCGACGGCGCTCCGACCGCCGAGGCCGACACGGCCGAGGTGCGCTGGGGTCACCTCCAGGCATCCTGCCGTCTGGTGGAGGACACCCTGACCACTGCGCGGTCCCAAGCAGCCGAGGACCACGCGGCGGCCCAGCAGCAACTGGCCCAGCTGCAGCGCAACCACGAGCAGGCGGGGCGGTATGCCCGGCTGAAACACCAGCGGATGGAACTTGCGCAGGACGCCGATCGGGCCGAGACCACAGTGGCCCGGCTGCGGGACCACCAGGCCGCGTCGGGTCTGCGGGAGATGATCACCGGCGCGCAGGAGGCTGTGGCCACGGTCAGCGCCGCGGCGGCGCGCGTCACGGGGCTTCGGGAGGGCCTTGCGGTCAGCAGCGCGTCGGGAACGACAGCCCGCCGGGTCCTGGGGGATGCGGCCACGCTGCTGGACGAGCAGCTCGACCGCGGGGAGTTCTCCTCCGAGCTGCGAGATGCCGTCGTGGCCGCCCGAGAGACCGCGCGCGCTCTGGTCGAGCGTGCAGAGGCCGCGCAGCGCGAGCACCAGGACATGCTGGCGCAGCAGGAACGGCTCACTGCCCTCGAAACCGAGGAGCACCGTGTGCGCGAGGGTCTGGGCGCGGCACGGACCGAGCTGGCGAAGTCCGAACAGGCTCACAGCGCGCTCCTGGCGGGGGTCAAGGACGAGGCACTTGTTCGAGACCGGGCCCGCGCCTGCCGGGACGCGGTGGCGGCGAGCCGTGAGTACGCGCAGGCACGCTCCGTGGAGGAGCGGTGCCGGAGCGCCTACGAACAGGACGAGAAGTCCCGGCGCGTCGCGGCGCTGCGCGTGGAGGAGCTGGAGGGGCAGCGCTATGCCCGGGCGGCGGCGTCGTTGGCCGAGGAGCTCAGCCCCGGGCACCCCTGCCCCGTCTGCGGGTCCACCGAGCATCCGGAACCGGCGAGCGCCACCTCCGAGGAGGACGTCAGCGCCGAGGTCCTGGACAGGGCCCGAGCTGCCAGGGAAGGCGCTCAGACGGCAGCGGACCGTTCACACGCCGCGTGGCAGGACGCGCGGGACACCGCATCGCAGGCGCTGGCGCGCGGGGCGGATCCGGATCTCGAGGCGGTCGTGCAGAGAGCAGGCGCTGCCGAGGCCGCAGAAGCTGAGCTGGACGCGCGGCTGTCGGAGGTGGAACGCACCGCCACCACTCTGGCCTCGACCCGAGACCGGGTCGCGCAGTGCGAGGCGGCGCTTGCCCGGAAGGTGACGGACGTGACAGCTGCCAGGACTCGGGTGGAGGCCATGGCGGAGCACGACGAGCAGGAACGGGCTCACCTGGCTGCCAGCCTGCGGGGCTTTCCCTCGGCAGCCTCCTTCCTGGAGAGCGCGGAGTCTCTGTCGGACGCCGTCGAGGCATGGGACACCGAGCACCGCGTGCTGGAACGCGCGCGTCACGAGGCCCAGTCCGCCGAACGCGCGGTGGAGAAGGCCCTGGAGGCCTCGCCGTTCGCGTCGGAGGACGCGGTGCTGCGAGCCATCCTGGAGGACCGCGATGCCGCTGAGCTCACAGCATGGCACGAGGAGTGGGCGCGTGACGTTGCGCGGGTCGAGGCCGAACTCGCGACCCAGGACATGCAACGGGCCGCGCGGCTCTCGGAGGAGGACCGCGCGCAGCTCACGGACCACGCGATGGAACGGGCTGCGGCCCGGTGCCGAGACCTGGAGGAGTTGCGCGACCGGCTCACCCGGCAACTCGGGGGCTTGCACGCGCTGCGCCGCGATCTCGATGCCGCTGCGGCTGACGTGCCGGCGCAGGAGGCCGCGCACCGGGTGGCACGGGAGAGAGCGGAACGTCTGGGCGGACTGGCGGACGTCGCCACCGCCACCTCCTCCGAGAACACGCTGCGCATGACACTGACCTCGTTCGTGCTCGCGGCGAAGCTCGAGCACGTGGCGGCGGTCGCGTCCGAACACCTCTCCCGCATGTCCTCCGGTCGATTCACCCTGGTTCACACGGACCAGACCCGCGGTGGTGGCAAGTCGGGGCTCGGACTGGAGATCGACGACTCCTGGACCGGGGCGCGCCGAGGAACCGAGACCCTCTCCGGTGGTGAATCCTTCTTCACCTCTCTGGCGCTGGCGCTGGCCCTGGCCGATGTGGTGCGAGCAGAGGCCGGCGGTCAGGAGATCGACACGCTCTTCGTGGACGAGGGTTTCGGGTCCCTCGACGAGCAGACCCTCGAACAGGTCCTCGAGGCTCTGGACGGGCTGCGCCGCGACGGCCGCGTGATCGGTGTGGTCTCCCACGTGAGCGAGATGAAGCAGCGCATCGACACCCAGCTGGTCGTGACCAAGACCCCCCAGGGTTCGCACCTGGCGGTCACAGCCGGTCCCCTGACCGCCCAGTAGGCTGGCGGCGTGAACTCTCTGACCTCGCGCGCCGCCCTCCAGCGCCCCTCCGGTGCCCCGACTCCGCGGGAGCGCTGGGTGCGCAGCGACCGTCAGCTCAGCGCCATCACTCTGCTGCTGCGCCTGCCCCAGGTCATGGCCCCTCTGGGCGTCCTGACCTGGCTTGCCGTCACCTCGTCCTCGGCGTGGGCCGCTGCGCTCGGTTCCGCAGCACTCTGCGCGGGCATGGCGGTGTGCGCCATGGGCATGGCGGTCTTCGCCACGGTGCGGTGGCGGCTGTGGATCCTGGCGGCCGTCGCGGTGATCCAGTGCACGGTCATGTGGCAGCTGTCCCGGGTGGACATCACCACGGTGACGCCCTCGAGGGACGGGGTGCAGGAGTTCCTGCCCTTCTTCATTGCAGGCCTCTCCCTGGCACCCATGGGTCTCGCGGCGCGGCTCCGCTGGGCCTCGGTGTGCGAGGGGGAGGACCGCCCGCAGGCCTTTGGAGCCGCCATGCGGCGCGAATCGGTGAACGAGGCGCTCGCCACCGTCCTCGGTGCCGCCCTCACCGGGCTGCTCGCCGTGGTGACGGGCCCCTCATCCGTGCTGCAGGTCTCGGCGGTGCTGTCCGTGGTGTTCATGGCACTGTTCGTCCTGCACCCCTCCGCCCGGCACCCCCAGGCCAACATGCCGGTGAACCTCTGGTTCCGGGGATCGTGGTCGTGGCACCGGGAACAGGCCGCCGTCTTCCGGCTCCGGCACAGTGTGCTGTTCGGCATCGCGGCGTTGAACGCGCTGCTGGGCGCAGCCCAGGGGTGCCTGGCGGTCTACTCCGTGTCCCTGGACACGGTGGAGTCCATGGGTGTGATGTACGCGCTGCTGGGTTTCGGGGCCGCCGTGGGCTCAAGCCTCGCGGTGCGGTTCCGCCACAGGATCACGGCGTCCAACACGTGGGTGCTCGTGGCCACGGGTGCCCTGCTGACCACCATGCTGCTCTCCGGACCCTCCGGTACCGTCGGCTACGCCATGGTGCTCATGACCGTGGGGTTCTTCTCCGGCCCGTGCCTGCTGGCGATCCACAGCTGCGCGGGGCAGGTAGACATGGCCCACGGCTACATGGGGCTCGTCGCGCTCATGAACGTGGCCACGGGAGCGGCCACCGCGATCGGACTGATCGTGTGCACCTACCTGGGGGTGTACTTCGACTACATGACCGCGGCCATGATCCCCGTGGCCGCGGCCATGCTGCTGCTGGGCAGCGCTCTCGTCTTCAGCCACGGGTTGCGCCGCGCGCCCGGGACGGACCCCACGATCTGAGAAGATCTTCGGCCCACCGGGCCGTGGGGGAGAGGACGGGGACAGAGGCCCTTGCGGAAGCGGGCCCTCAGTAAGCGGCCCCGGAGACAGCAACTCGAAGGACGTGGGCCAGGAGACAGCGGCTCCCGCAAAGCCGGGCCGGCCGACCTCGGGTCCGTCCGGGCACGCGGAGGGCCGTCGCCCAGCAGGACGACGGCCCTCCGCGTGGGGTGCGGCGGGTCAGTGACCGCGCGCGATCCACTCGGGGAGGTGCGGCTTCTCGTCCCCGATGGTCGTGGAGTCACCGTGACCGGGGAGCACGAGGGTGCCCTCGGGCAGACTCAGCAGGCGCTCGTCGATCGACTCGATGATCGTGGGGAAGTCCGAGTAGGAGCGCCCCGTGGCCCCGGGCCCTCCCTGGAACAGGGTGTCGCCGGTGAAGAGCACCCCGTGGTCTCCCAGGTCCGGAGCATGGAAGACGACAGAACCGGGGGAGTGCCCGGGCGTGGCCAGCACGGTGAGGGCCACCGATCCCGCGAGGAGCTGCTGTCCATCGGAGAGCGGCTCCGGAGCCGGGCCGTCGGGGTACACCGCATGCCACAGCATGAGGTCCTCGTGGCTCATGAGCACGGGGGTCTCCCCACCCAGGCGGTCCACGAACTGCCGCACGGCCTTGATGTGGTCGTCGTGCCCGTGGGTCAGCAGCACGTGGGTCACGGTGCGGTTCGCCACCGCCTCCAGCACGGCACCGGGGTCGTGGGCGGGGTCGATCACGGCGCACTCCGCGGCAGTGCCCACGATCCACACATTGTTCTCCACCTCCCACGAGCCGCCGTCGAGGTTGAAGGTCCCCTCGGTGACGCACTTCTCAACGGTCACGCCACCGCGGGGGTCGGTGAGCACGGTCTCGGGCTGCCGCGTCATCGGTCGAGCTCCACGACGGAGCGCAGGACCTTGCCGGAGGACATGGTCTCGAAGGCCTGGTCGACGTCGTCGAGCGCGATGCGCTCGGACACGAAGGCGTCGAGGTCCAGGCGCCCCAGGACGTACTGGTCCACGAGCATCGGGAAGTCCCTGGAGGGCAGCGTGTCCCCGTACCACGCGGACTTGATGGAGCCGCCGTGGGAGAACACCTCGTCCAGGGGCAGATCGACCGTGGTGCCCGGGTTCGGAACGCCCACGAGCACCACGCGCCCCGCGAGGTCCCGTGCCTGGAACGCCTGCATGAACGTGTCCGCGACCCCCACGGCGTCGATCACGAGGTCCGCACCGAACCCACCCGTGAGCTCGCGGATGCCCTCGACCGGGTCGGTGGTGCGCGAGTTGATCGTGTGGGTGGCACCGAGGCGCTGCGCGGTCCGCAGCTTGTCGTCGTCCACGTCCACCGCGATGATCGTGGTGGCTCCCGCGAGCGCCGCCCCGGCAATCGCGGCCGTGCCGACGCCGCCGCAGCCGATCACGGCCACGGACTCGCCCCGCTGCACGGCCCCCGTGTTGATGGCGGCGCCGATTCCGGCGGTGACGCCGCAGCCCAGCAGCCCCACGGCCGCGTACTGCTCGTCCTCGAGGGGCGTGCCGATCGGCGTGCACTGACCGGCGGCCACCAGCGTCTTCTCCGCGAAGGCCCCGATGCCCAGGGCCGGTTCGAGCGCGGTGCCGTCCTCCAGGGTCATCTTCTGCGTGGCGTTGTGGGTGTCGAAGCAGTACCAGGGTTCACCCCTGCGGCACGCGCGGCACTCTCCGCAGACCGCGCGCCAGTTGAGGATCACGTGGTCGCCCACGGAGACCTCGGTGACGCCCTCGCCCACCGCGCTGACCACGCCGGTGGCCTCATGCCCCAGCAGGTAGGGGAAATCGTCCCCCACCCCGCCCACCTTGTAGTGCAGGTCCGTCTGGCACACGCCGCACGTGAGCACGTCCACCAGGGCCTCTCCCGGCCCCGGATCCGGAACCAGGATGGTCTCCACCGTGGCGGGCTCGTTCGCCGCCCGCACCACTACTCCCTTGACCTTGTGCATGCAGTTGCCTCCGTCGTGCTGCTCGGTTGCCTGTCGCTCCCAGTATGCGCGGTCCGCTGCGCGCCGTGCAGCCGCTCCGCGGGGATTCGCCGCGCGGTGAACACCACGGTGCTGCGCCGCGCAGGAACAGCTGCCCACGACGACGCCGCCCACCGCCCCCGGCCACGGATCCCGAGTGCGCGACGGGGCCCGCACGATCGTGTCGTGCGGGCCCCGGGGTGCCGATCGCCTGGGCGGTCGGGAGGGTGCGGGTCAGTCCTTCTCGGAGTAGTCCACGTGCTCGGTGTGCAGCCGGATCTTGCGACCCTCGGCCTCGAGCTTCTCCTCCTTGGTGCGCAGCTTCTTCACCTGGGTGGTGTCCCGCGGGGGGAGCTGGATGGTGCGCTCGGCACGGATGCCGCCCTGCAGCTGACGACCGCGTTCGAGCTCGGCGTCCACCTCGGCGCCGAAGAGCAGCGCGTTGTTCATGATCCAGAGCCCCAGCAGCAGGATGATCACGGAGCCGATCACTCCGTAGGTGGCGTTGTAGGACGCGAAGTTGGAGACGTAGAACGCGAAGCCGAGGCCCGCGACGATCATGAAGACCAGGGCGATCCCCGCACCCGGGCTCATCCACTTGAACTTGGGCTGCTGCACGTTCGGGGTGGCGTAGAAGAGAATGGCGATCAGCAGGACCAGCAGGAACAGGGCCACGGGGATCTTGACCCAGGACCACACGGTCACGGCGGTGGAACCCAGCCCCACGGCGTCGCCGAGTGTCTGGGCGAGGTCACCCGAGAGCAGGACCATGACCATGATGGCGGCCACGATCAGCACCACGATGAGGGTGATCAGCAGCATGACCGGCTTGAGCTTCCAGAACGGGCGCCCCTCGGAGACCTCGTAGATGCGGTTCATCGAGCGGGAGAAGGCCCCGGTGTACCCGGACGCGGTCCACAGGGCACCGGCCACACCAACGACGAGGGCGAGACCTGCGCCGGACTGGGTGGTCAGCTGGGAGATGGGCTCAGACAGCAGCTCCACGAGGGACGAGGGGGCGTACTGGTTCAGGAAGTCCAGGATCTCCTTGGTCGTGGCCTCACCCTGGCCGAAGACGCCGAGGAGCGAAACCAGCGCGAGCAACGCCGGGAAGATGGACAGCACGGCGAAGTAGGTGAGGGTGGCCGCGAGATCGGTGCAACCGTCCTTGGTGAACTCGGACAGGGCGCGCTTGAGGACATACCCCCAGGACTGGCCCTTGAGCTTGCCGGGGGAGTCGGGCTTGGAGTCGTGGTCCGGGTGGGGAGCGGAGTCCTCCCGGGCCGCTGTCGACTCCAGGTTCTGGTCGGTCATGGGGGTCCTCTCGAGGGGGAAGGAGACGGGGCTGCGAGGTGCAGGTGCTGCGAGTCAGTGTACTAACTGCGCGCGGCCTTCCTGCGTGTGTCACCGAATGGGAGCGCGACCGCGCCCGTGGACTGGCACGGTCGCGGTCGCGCGGGTTCTCCGCCGGGCGCCGGCCCGGTCCCTCCTAGCGGGACAGGGACAGCGCGTACTGGTGGATGCGTTCGCTGAGGCGTGTGAGCACGCGGATCTCCTGGGCGTCCAGCGCCGTGCTGACCACAGCCGCGACCTTCTGGTCGTTGTCCGCCGAGATCTGCTCGTAGAGCTGCGCCCCCGCCTCCGTGAGTCCCACTCGCACTCCTCGCAGATCCTGCGAGTCCTGTCGGCGGGTCACGAGCCCCTTGTTCTCGAGACGCTCGAGCATGCGGGACAGACTGGACTGGGTCAGCAGCACGTGGCTGTTGAGGTCCCGCAGCCTCAGTCCGCTGCGATCCGACC
Organism: Kocuria sp. APC 4018; assembly: GCF_030407675.1. Taxonomy (NCBI): domain Bacteria; kingdom Bacillati; phylum Actinomycetota; class Actinomycetes; order Micrococcales; family Micrococcaceae; genus Kocuria; species Kocuria sp. APC 4018. Next base: position 29,116 of record NZ_JASDCY010000008.1, read on the forward strand.
CGTAGAGCGTGGCCAGCACCTCGAACTCGCGGCGTGACAGCCCGCGGAGGTCAACGTCCCGCTGCAGTTGTCTGGTCACTGACACATGGCAGCGACTCAAAGCATCCCACGCCTCGATACTCCCCCTTGACGTCATTCTTTCCCCCTTTGTAGCAACGTTCACCCCCTATGAACGTTATCTACATGTTACGAGGGCGGGCTTTCCCATATCTCCCGGGACGTGTCCACACTTCTGGCCGGGGGCCTCGTGCCTGTCCACGCAAAGGGGCACACGACGGCGCGGGGGCCGTTGCGCACGCTGCGCAACGGCCCCCGTAGGAGACTGTGGTGGTCTCAGTCGATGCCGAGAACGGACGCGGTGTGGCCCATGATCTCGTCAGCCAGCCGCGGGTTGTCGTTGAGCTTGACGCCGTAGGCGGGAATCAGCTCCTTGATCCGGGGCTCCCACTCGGACAGCTTGGCCGGGAAGCAGCGGGAGAGCAGGTTGAGCATGATCGGCACGGCCGTGGACGCTCCGGGGGAGGCGCCCAGCAGGGCCCCGATGGAACCGTCCGCGCTGGTGACCAGCTCGGTGCCGAACTGCAGCACGCCGCCCTTCTTGGGGTCGGACTTCATGACCTGGACGCGCTGCCCGGCCTCGATGAGCTCCCACTGGGACCCGTCCGCCGTGGGGTAGTACTCGTGCAGGGCGTCGATCCGCTGGGACCGGGTCTTGGTCAGCTCGCCCATGAGGTACTTTACGAGGTCGAGGTTGGCCATCCCGGCGCGGGTCATGGGGTAGAGGTTGTGCGCGCGCACGCTCTTGGGCAGGTCCAGCAGGGACCCCTTCTTGAGGAAGTTCGGCTTGAACCCTCCGTAGGGGCCGAACATGATGGCGCGGCGTCCGTTGACGTACCGGGTGTCCAGGTGGGGGACGGACATCGGAGGCGCGCCCACGGAGGCCTGGCCGTAGACCTTGGCGTTGTGCTGCGCGGTGACGGTGGGGTCGGTGTTGCGCAGGAACAGGCCGGACACGGGGAAGCCGCCGAAGCCCTTGGCCTCCTTGATGCCCGACTTCTGCAGCAGCGGCAGCGCACCGCCGCCCGCGCCCAGGAACACGAACCCGGCGCGGATCACGCGGTTGTTGTCGCTGTTGAGACGGTCCTCCACGGACACCAGCCACGAACCGTCGCTCTGCCGCTTGAGGGTGGTCACCTGCTGGCCGTACTGCACGGAGACGTTGCGCCCCCGGAGGTGGTCGAGAAGCTGGTTGGTGAGCGCGCCGAAGTCCACGTCCGTGCCCTCGGGAGCGAAGGTGGCGGCCACCCGCCCCGCGCCGCGTCCGTGCATGGTCAGCGGAGCCCAGTCCGCGATCACGCTGCGGTCCTCGGTGAACTCCATGCGCTCGAACAGCTTGTTCGGCTTGAAGGCGTCGTAGCGCGCGCGCAGGTAGTTCGCATGCTCCTCACCGAAGACCATGGAGATGTGGGGCACCGAGTTGATGAAGGAGCCGGGGTCCTGCAGCGTGCCGTTCTCCACCAGCGAGCTCCAGAGCTGGCGGGTCACCTGGAACTGCTCGTTGATGTTCAGCGCCTTGTCCGCGCTGACGGTTCCGTCGGCAGCCTGCGGGGCGTAGTTGAGCTCGCACAGGGCGGAGTGCCCGGTGCCGGCGTTGTTCCAGGCGTTGGAGCTCTCCAGCCCAGCCGCGTCCAGACGCTCGAGGACCACCATCTTCCAGTCGGGCTGGAGGTCGTTGAGCAGGGTGGCGAGCGTGGCGCTCATGATGCCGGCGCCCACGAGGACGACATCGGCGGTTTCGGTGGGCTGAGGTGAAGTCACTGTTTCTCCCGTGCGTGCATGTGCGGCGCGGCACTGCGCCTGGACGTTCACGGTCCAGGATATCCCCAGCCAGGGTCAACTCCCAACGCGCGAGCTGGCAGCGAAGCGGCTCAGGCGAGCTCCAGATCGTTGAAGCGCTCGAAGCCCGTGGAGGTCAGCGGGTAGTTCACCACCCGGGAGCTCACGGCCACCGCGGAGTCGGGGTGGGACAGCGGCACGGCCGGCATCTCCTCGGACACGCGGTCGTTGAGGGTCTTGTACGCGCTGGTGCGGGAATCGCCCTGGGGCATGCCCGCGGCGCGGTTGACCGCGGTCATCAGCCCGGCGTCGTCGAACCCCAGGCGCGCCTGCGGTGCGCTGAGCAGCGGGGCCATGAAACTGTCCGGGTCCCGGAAGCTGCCGCTCCACCCGAGGAGGCTGAACGCGTGGTCCCCATCCGGGGTGGACACCGCATCGAGGTAGCCCTCGTCCCAGTCCATGGGCACCGGCTGCAGGCGGAAGCCCACGCGGGTGAGTTGCGCCGAGATCTGGGCGTACACCCGTTCCGGTTCCTGAAGGTACAGCCTGGACGTGTGGCGGGGGTAGAGGAAACGCAGCCGTTCGCCACGGTAGGAACTCTTCTTGAGCAGGTCCTTGGCGTGCTGGGGGTCGTAGCCGGGGATCTGCAGGTTGTCCCCGTTGACGTTGAAACGTGCGGGCACGAACTGGTCCGCCACGTTGGTCCCGTTGGGGTACAGGGACTTGGCCAGTGACCCGCGGTCGATGGCGGCGGCGACGGCTCGGCGCACGTCCAGGTCCTGGAACGCACGGACCCGCTGGTTGAGTCCCAGGTAGGACACGGCGTAGGGGTCTCGGTAGAGCACCTGGATGCCCTCCCGCGCCAGCGGTGCGAAGTCGTCCAGCCCCACGAGGTCGTAGGCGTCCACCTCACCCGTGAGCAGGGCGGCGCAGCGGACCTCGGGGTCGGGGACGACCCGCAGCTCGAGAGTTCCCACGCTTCCGAGCTCACCCCAGTAGTCCTCGTGGGCGAGCAGCTTCACGGACTCGGGTGTTGCGGAGTCCAGTCTGAAGGGGCCGGTGCCCACGAGGTGCTGGTCCTCGGTGCCCGCGCGGATGCTCTCGGGGGAGGACATGGCGAAGGCGGGCTGGGTGAGCGCGGAGAGCAGCGGCGTGTAGGGGCGGGTCAGTCGGAGCACCACGGTGCGCTCGTCCGCCACGTCCACTCCCGCGTAGCACGTGCTGACCCTCGGGTCCGGTGAACCGTGGCGGAACGTGGTGGCGAACGCGCACTGGCGTGCCCAGGCCTCTGGGGATTCCGCCTGGGCCTGCCACTTGTCGAAGTTGGCCTTGACCGCTGCCGCGTCGAACTCCGTGCCGTCGTGGAACGTCACGTCCTCGCGCAGGGTGAAGGTGACGGAGCGCCGGTCGTCCGCGACCACCCAGGACTCCGCGAGTGCCGGGGAGGGCTCACCCGTGGAGCGGTCCGCGGCCACGAGACCCTCCAGGACCTGGGTGGAGACCCGTGACGTCTCCTGGGACGTGCGCCGGGAGGGATCCAGCCCCGTGGGTGCCGCGGCGTGTGCCAGCACGAAGGATGCCTGCGGTGGGGGTGCGCTCGCCCCCGAACGGGTGCTCCTGTCCCCGCATCCCGAGATCGAGAGGCCGAGACCGAGGCCGGCGGCAGCGAAGAGCGTGCGTCGCCCGAAAGCCTTCTCAGCCGTCACCCGCGCACCTTCCTGCCGTTCTGGTCGTCTTCTGGGTGGCGGTCCCCAGCCGTGCTGTGCGCAAGACGGGAATCGAACCCGCACGCCGTGAGGCACAGGAACCTAAATCCTGCGTGTCTGCCAGTTCCACCACTCGCGCCGTCCTCGGGCGTGCCGGTGGTCACCCACACGACCTCCCGAGATCGTCCCCCATCCTAACCAGTCGTCGCCCGGGTTTCGCCGGGAGAGCGGGGGTGCGCGCCGCGCCGTGACCACGGGCCGACGCCGCTCGGCCGGGCGGTGCCACGTTCCCCGGACGGAGCAGCGCGGAGCTCTCACGCCGGGTGGCGCGCTCGGCGCGGGGCGCCCGTGCGGGCGGAGGTGGGCTGGCGGCGTCGTCCGCGCACCGTGGCGCCGCGGACCCGCGGCGCGCCCGTGTCCCAGGACGCGCCCTGGACGGCGCTGAGATCAGGAGTCGATGCCCAGATCCCTGCGGAGCTTGGCCACGTGCCCCGTGGCGCGCACGTTGTACTGGGCCAGGGCCACCGTGCCCTGCTCGTCCAGGACCACCGTGGAGCGGATGAGCCCTTCGGAGACCTTGCCGTAGTTCTTCTTCTCGCCCCAGGCGCCGTAGGCCTCCGCCACGCTGTGGTCCTCGTCCGAGAGCAGGGGGAAGCCGAGGTCGTGGTCGGCGGTGAACTCCGCCAGGGCTGCGGGGGCGTCGGGGGAGATCCCGACCACGCGGTAGCCCGCGCCGGAGAGGGAGGCCAGGTTGTCCCGGAAGTCGCAGGCCTGGGTGGTGCATCCGGGGGTCGCCGCGCGCGGGTAGAAGTAGAGGATCACGTTCTCCCCGCGCAGCTCGCGCAGGGACACCGGCCGGCCCTGGGCGTCGGACAGGGTGAAGTCGGGGGCGGTGTCCCCTGGGTTCAGGCGCGCGCTCATGCTGCAGTCCTCCGTGTGTGGTGACAGATGTTCCCTAAATTGTGCAACCTCGCGTACAGTGCAGGGGTGCAGATCGAGCATGCCATGCTCGGGCGCGCTGCGGGGATCCCGGCGACCGGGGGGGGTTGCCGTTGCGGGTCGATCGAATCGATGTCGTGCGCCTGCGGAAACGCCCCGTCGGGGGAGCGGCTTCCTGCGGCATCTTGACTGCCCTCGCGCTTTACTGTAAAGAGTCCGAAACGCACCGAGTGGATACAATCGTCTTATGTCGTACAGGAACCAGTGGCCCACGAACCGTCTGCTGTCCACCGCGGCACGGCTCGTGGAGCACGCCTGGAACGAGGAACTCGCGTCCCTCGGGGTCACCCACGCCGGCGTGATGGCTCTGGACGTCCTGCACTCGAAGGGCAGCATGACCCAGGCGCAGCTGGCGCAGGAAGTGCGCGTCCAGGCGCAGACCATGGGCAAGACCCTGCACCGGCTCGAGGCCCACGGGCACATTTCCCGCGCCAAGAACGAACGCGACCGCCGCTCCCACGTGGTGAGCATCTCTCCGGTGGGGGAGGGTGTGCTGGAACGTGCCGCACACATCGAGCAGGGCCTGCTGGGTGGCGGCCAGGACTCCGACGAGGAGTTCCGGTGCCGGCTCGTGGAGATCATCTCATCCCTCGGCGGTGCGCGCTGGCGCCGGGAGGTTGAGGAGGACCGCGCCGCGTGCGACGCGAAGAACTGCGGGGGTCTGCAGACCCACTGACCGTGGCGCGCCGTCGCTGATCCGCCCTGCGCGGCCGTCGGCGACACGTCACCCGCAGGGCCTGGCGGCCTTCGACTGCGGGGGGCGAGGATCCCGCCCTGCTCGGAACCCGCACGGCGTACCGTGCGCACTGCGAACATGACGAAAGCCGGACCGCTGATGCGGTCCGGCTTTCGACGTGGTGCGCCCCCAGGGACTTGAACCCTGAACCCATTGATTAAGAGTCAATTGCTCTGCCAATTGAGCTAGAGGCGCGGGTGCTGCTGGTTCGGGTTTTGGCGTTTCGCCGTTGCCTTCTCCCTCGCAACGAGAGATAACTTTAGCAGTCCGACCGGGGGAGTCAAATCGGGGGTCGGGGCGGTTCCTCGCCGGTTGTCCCGCGGCTCCCGCACCCGTGCTCCCGCCGTAGAATCACGGACATGAGTGACCCCGCCGATCGTGTCCCGCTCGACTCCCTGACGGTCCTGTCCCTGCCGGACCCGTGGCTGCTCGAGGAGGTCGCCGCCGAGGCGCCGGACTTCCGGTGCGTGCTGTGGGACCTGGTGGGCGAGCCGCAGGGGTGTGCACGCCACGAGGTGGACATCGCGGTGGCTCCCTACGACAGCAACAGGTGGCGCAAGGACCCTTCGGTGCTGCGGGACGTCTCGCTCCTGCAGCTGCAGTCCACGGGGTACGACGGCGTTCCCGAGCTCCTGGGGGAAGGTACCGCTCTCGCGGCGGCCGGCTGGGTGCACGCCGCGGGGACCGCGGAGATCGCCCTGGGGCTGATCATTGCGGCGCAGCGGGAGCTGGACCGCGGTGTGCGGCAGCAGGCCGAGGGCGTGTACCGGACCTACCACTCCCGTGCGGTCGCGGACTCACGGGTGACCGTGGTGGGGGTGGGGGAGATCGGCGGCGCGGTGGCCTCCAGGCTCCGGCCCTTCGAGGTGCAGCTCACGCGTGTGGCCTCCTCCGCGCGGGACGATGCCGCCGGCTACGTCCACGGCACCGACGAGCTGGGGGAGATCCTTCCCCGCACGGACATCCTGGTGCTCGCGCTGCCGCTCACGGCTTCCACGGTCGGTCTGGTGGATCGGGAGATGCTCTCCCGGCTGCCCGACGACGCCCTGGTGGTCAACGTGGGGCGGGGGCCGGTGGTCGACACCGCCGCCCTCACGTCCGAGGTGTGCGCGGGGCGGCTGAGGTGTGCACTCGACGTGGTGGATCCCGAACCGCTGCCCGGCGAGCACCCCCTCATGGGCGCTGCGGGGTCGATCGTGCTGCCCCACGTGGGCGGCTCCAACGCGTCCTACCGGCCCCGGATGCGGCGCCTGGTCCTGGAGCAGCTGGAGCGTCTGCGTCAGGGGCGCTCGCCGCAGTTCCTGGTCCAGCCCGGTCGTCTCATGATGTGAGATGACTTGTCCGCCGATTGACACTCGGGTTCGCTGCGTCACACCATGGGGACATGAATTCGGCACAGCGCATCATCCAGGTCCTCGTCCTGGTCGTCCTCATTGGACGACCGGCCTGAGGAGCTGCGACGCGCACACCGCCAAGGCCCTCAGCCCACGGAACCCGTGGACAGGGCCTTTATTCATGTACGAGGACACCACCCCCGCCCTCTCCCGCCGAACACCACCCCGGCCGGCACCGTCACCACCACGCACGTAAGGACACAGCCCCATGAGCAAGGACCAGCCGATCTCACCGGCGGTGATGGCCCAGCGGAGCACCCCGTCCGGGCCCACTGCCCAGACCGCGGACTCGGACCGGGTCCACCTGACGGGCCACGCCGCGGACGTCGTCGCCCCTGAGCAGATGACGGGCTCCCAGGCGATCATCCGCTCGCTCGAGATGCTCGGCGTCACGGACGTGTTCGGGCTGCCCGGCGGCGCGATCCTTCCCACGTACGACCCGCTGCTGGACACCGAGAAGATCAACCACGTGCTGGTGCGCCACGAGCAGGGTGCTGGCCACGCCGCCGAGGGCTATGCGCTCGCCTCGGGCCGGGTGGGCGTGTGCATCGCCACCTCGGGTCCCGGTGCCACCAACCTGGTCACGGCCCTGGCGGACGCCAACATGGACTCCATCCCCATGCTGGCCATCACGGGCCAGGTGGCGAGCTCCTCGATCGGCACCGACGCCTTCCAGGAGGCGGACATCGTGGGCATGACCATGCCGGTGACCAAGCACTCCTACCTGGTGACCGACCCCGAGGACATCCCGCGGGTGCTTGCGGAGGCCTACCACCTGGCGTCAACGGGCCGGCCGGGCCCGGTGCTCGTGGACGTGGCCAAGGACGCCCAGCAGGGGCAGCTGACCTTCAGCTGGCCCCCGCACGTGGAGCTGGCCGGCTACCGCCCGGTGACGCGGGGGCACTCCAAGCAGATCAGGGAGGCCGCGCGGCTGATCGCCGCCGCCGAGCGTCCCGTGCTCTACACGGGCGGCGGCGCCATGCGCGCCAACGCCCCGGCAGAGCTCGCGGAGCTGGCGGAGCTCACGGGTGCCCCCGTGGTCACCACGCTGACCGCCCGCGGGATCTTCCCGGACTCCCACCGGCAGAACCTGGGGATGCCCGGGATGCACGGCACGGTGCCCGCGGTGTACGCCATGCAGCAGGCGGACCTGCTCATCACGCTGGGTGCACGCTTCGACGACCGCGTGACCGGCCAGCTGGACACCTTCGCGCCGAACGCCAAGGTGATCCACGCGGACATCGACCCCGCGGAGATCTCCAAGAACCGGATCGCGGACGTGCCGATCGTCGGGGACCTGGCGTCCGTGATCCCCGACCTCACCCAGGCGGTGCGCCAGGAGTTCGAGGAGACCGGGGCGCCGGACCTCAGCACCTGGTGGCAGGCCCTGGACTCCCTCACGGAGACCTACCCCCTGGGCTACACCCGCACGGAGGACGGCCACGGCAGCCCGCAGCACGTGATCGAGCGGATCTCCGCTCTGACGGGCCCCGAGGCCGTATACGCCTCGGGCGTGGGCCAGCACCAGATGTGGTCCGCACAGTTCGTGGACTACGAGCGGCCCCGGCAGTGGCTGAACTCGGCCGGCCTGGGCACCATGGGCTTCGCGGTCCCCGCGGCCATGGGCGCCAAGGTGGGCCAGCCGGACCGCGTGGTGTGGGCCATCGACGGGGACGGCTGCTTCCAGATGACCAACCAGGAGCTGGCCACGTGCGTGATCAACGACATCCCCATCAAGGTGGCGGTGATCAACAACTCCTCGCTGGGCATGGTGCGCCAGTGGCAGACCCTGTTCTACGACGGGCGGTACTCCAACACGGAGCTGAACACGGGCCACGACTCGCGCCGCATCCCGGATTTCGTGAAACTCGCCGAGGCCTACGGCTGCGCGGCCCTGCGGTGCGAGCGGGACGAGGACGTGGACGCCACCATCCAGAAGGCGCTGGAGATCAACGACCGCCCGGTGGTCATCGACTTCGTGGTCTCCGCGGACGCCATGGTGTGGCCCATGGTCCCCGCCGGGGTCTCCAACGACCAGATCCAGATCGCCCGCAACATGACGCCCGAGTGGAACACGGAGGACTGACCCATGAGCCGACACACCCTCTCCGTCCTGGTGGAGGACAAGCCGGGCGTGCTGACCCGGGTGGCGGGACTCTTCGCCCGCCGCGCCTTCAACATCCACTCCCTGGCCGTGGGCCCCACGGAGCTGTCCGGGATCTCCCGGATCACCGTGGTGGTGGACGCGGACGGTGAGCTGCTCGAGCAGGTCACCAAGCAGCTGAACAAGCTGGTCAACGTGATCAAGATCGTGGAGCTCACCCCGGAGTCCTCCGTGCAGCGCGACCACATCATGGTCAAGGTCCGCGCGGACGCCGCCACCCGGCTGCAGGTCACCCAGGCCGCGGACCTTTTCCGTGCGACCATCGTGGACGTCTCCACGGAGTCCGTGGTGATCGAGTCCACGGGCTCCCGCGACAAGATCCACGCGCTGCTCGACGTCCTGGAGCCCTTCGGGATCCGGGAGATCGTCCGCGCTGGCACCGTGGCCCTGGGCCGCGGCCCCAAGTCCATGTCCGACCGCGCACTGCGCCACTGATCCACCGGGCCCTGCCGGCTCGCACCGTCGACCGGGCACCCCGGACCGGCCCGCCGCCCCGCGGCGTCGGGCCCCACGAGAACCCCACCCGCTACCCAAGGAGACAGAGCAAGCTCATGGCAAAGATCTACTACAACGACGACGCCGACCTCTCGATCGTCCAGAACCGCTCCGTGGCCATCATCGGCTACGGCTCGCAGGGCCACGCCCACGCGCTGAACCTGCGCGACTCCGGCGTGGACGTCCGCATCGGCCTCAACGAGGGCTCGAAGTCCCGCGCCAAGGCCGAGGCCGAGGGGCTGCAGGTGATGAGCATCGCCGACGCCGCCAAGGAGGCGGACGTCATCATGATCCTGACCCCGGACCAGGTCCAGGCGCAGGTCTACGAGGAGTCCATCAAGGACAACCTCCAGGAGGGCGACGCGATCTTCTTCGCGCACGGCTTCAACATTCGCTTCGGCTACATCGAGGCGCCCCAGGGCGTGGACGTGGCCATGGTCGCCCCCAAGGGTCCCGGCCACACGGTGCGCCGCGAGTTCGAGGCCGGGCGCGGTGTGCCAGACCTGGTGGCCGTGGAGGTCGACGCCTCCGGCAACGCCCTGCAGCTCGCCCTGTCCTACGCCAAGGGGATCGGCGGCACCCGCGCCGGCGTCATCGAGACCACCTTCACCGAGGAGACCGAGTCGGACCTCTTCGGCGAGCAGGCCGTGCTGTGCGGCGGCGTCTCCCACCTCGTCCAGTACGGCTTCGAGACCCTGACCGAGGCCGGCTACCAGCCCGAGATCGCGTACTTCGAGGTGCTGCACGAGCTCAAGCTGATCGTGGACCTCATGGTCGAGGGCGGGATCGCCAAGCAGCGCTGGTCCTGCTCCGACACCGCCGAGTACGGCGACTACGTCTCCGGTCCCCGCGTGATCCAGCCCGAGGTCAAGGAGCGCATGCAGGAGGTCCTTGCGGACATCCAGAACGGCGCCTTCGCGGACCGCTTCATGAAGGACCAGGCCTCCGGCGCCAAGGAGTTCAAGGAGCTGCGCGCCAAGGAGGAGCAGCACCCGGTGGAGACCACGGGTCGCAAGCTGCGCTCGCTGTTCGCGTGGGAGCAGACGGACGCGGACTACACCGAGGGCACCGCCGCGCGCTGATCCGCGTTCGCGCGGTCCCGTCGCCCGCGACGGCGGGTACACGTCAAGCCCACGACGACGCCGCGGTGCGCCTCCCACGGGACGCGCACCGCGGCGTCGTCGTACCAGGTGGTGCCGTGCGCGGGAGCGGCGGGCCCGGTGGCGGGTCCGGGGCCGGTGCGCGGCGGAGCACCGGGCGGGGAAGGTGGGCGCGGGTCGATAGAGTGGAGGGGTGACTCAGCTGAACCCCTTCTACGCGACCACGGCCATCTCCTACCCGAACGGAGCGCCGCACATCGGCCACGCCTACGAGGCGATCGCCGCGGACACGCTGGTGCGCTTCAAGCGCCTGGACGGGTTCGGCACCCGGTTCCAGACCGGCACGGACGAGCACGGGCAGAAGATGCAGCAGACCGCGGAGAAGCTCGGCACCACCCCGCGCGAGCTCGCGGACGCGAACTCGGCACGGTTCCGGGAGATGGACGACGAGCTGGGGATCTCCTACGACCGCTTCATCCGCACCACGGACGAGGACCACGCCGCGGCCTCGCAGGAGTTGTGGAAGCGCATGGAGGCCAACGGCGACATCTACCTGGACACCTACGCCGGGTGGTACTCCGTGCGGGACGAGGCCTACTACGCCGAGGACGAGACCGAGGTGCGCGCGGACGGGCAGCGCTACTCGATCGGCACCGGCACGGAGCTGACGTGGACCGAGGAGGAGAGCTACTTCTTCCGGCTCTCGCGCTACCAGGACCGCCTGCTGGAGCTGTACCGCACGGACTTCGTGCAGCCCGAGACCCGCTCGCACGAGATCGCGTCCTTCGTGGGCGGGGGACTGCAGGACCTCTCGATCTCCCGCACCACCTTCGACTGGGGCGTGCCCGTGCCGGGCAACCCGGACCACGTGATGTACGTGTGGGTGGACGCGCTGACCAACTACCTCACCGGGCTGGGTTTCCCGGACACGGACGCGCCGCTGTTCCGCGAGTTCTGGCCCGCGTCCGTGCACCTGATCGGCAAGGACATCGCGCGCTTCCACGCGGTGTACTGGCCGGCGTTCCTGATGTCCGCGGGGATCGAGCTGCCGCGGAAGGTCTTCGCCCACGGCTTCCTGTTCAACCAGGGCGAGAAGATGTCCAAGTCCGTGGGCAACGTGATCGACCCCCACGCGATGGTGGAGGAGTACGGGCTGGACCAGCTGCGGTTCTTCCTGCTGCGCGAGGTGCCTTTCGGCCAGGACGGGAACTACTCGCACGACGCCATTGCCGGGCGGATCAACTCGGACCTGGCCAACGACCTCGGCAACCTGGCCCAGCGCAGCCTCTCGATGGTCGCGAAGAACCTCGGTGGGGAGGTTCCCGAGCCCGGTGAGTTCACGGCCGAGGACCTCGCGATGCTCCAGCAGGCCGAGGACGTGGTGGCCGACTACCGGGCGGCCTTCGACGCGCTCGCCTTCCACCGCGGGCTGGAGTCCGTGTGGCGCGTGATCGCCTCCGCAAACCGCTACTTCACGGCGCAGGAGCCGTGGGTGCTGCGCAAGACCGACCCCGAGCGCATGGCCACCGTGCTGTACGTGACCGCCGAGGTGCTGCGCATCGTGGCCATCCTGGTGCAGCCGGTGATGCCCGGCTCCATGGCCCGCCTGCTGGAGCAGCTCGGCCAGCCCGAGGGTGAGGCACGGATGTTCTCCGCCCTGGGCACGCGCCTGGCCCCCGGCACGGCGCTGCCCAAGCCGAGCGGTGTGTTCCCGCGCTACGAGGAGCCCGCCGCGCTCGCGGACTGACCCCTCCGAGCGGGCGCGCCGCGTCCGTGGACTGCATCCTGCTCACGGACCACGCCGCGTCCACGGGTGATGCGTTTCCCGCAGCTCGACGCCGCCCGTCGGTGCCGCACCCCGCGGCGTCGGCGGGCGGCGTCGTTCCCGCGGGTGGCCGTGCCCGCCACGACAACGCGGAAGGGCGGGCCTCGGTCTCACGATGTGGAACGGGCATTCATGATGTGGATACGGCCGCCCGCACGCCCCTACTGTGGGCCCATGAGCGAAACCACTGCCGCCGAGACCGCCCGCCGCCACTCGATCGCCGTCCTCCCCGGCGACGGGATCGGTCCGGAGGTGGTGGCCGAGGCCGTCAAGGTCCTCGACGCCGTGACGGAGCCCGCCGGGATCACCCTGGAGAGGACGGAGTACCCGCTCGGGGCCGAGCACTGGCTGGCCACGGGCGAGGTGCTCCACGACGACACCATGGAGCGGCTGCGCGCTCATGACGCGATCCTCTTCGGTGCCGTGGGTGCCGCTCCCAACGACAAGCGGGTGCCCTCCGGGATCCTGGAACGCGACCTGCTGCTCAAGCTGCGCTTCGGCTTCGACCACTACATCAACCTGCGCCCGGCCACCCTGTACCCGGGCACCACGAGTCCGCTCGCCGAGCCCGGCGACATCGACTTCGTGGTGGTGCGCGAGGGCACCGAGGGGCTCTACGCGGGCAACGGCGGAACCCTGCGCACGGGCACGGAGCACGAGATCGCCACCGAGGTCTCCGTCAACACGGCCCACGGGGTCCGCCGCCTGGTGCGCTACGCGTTCGAGCTGGCGCGCAGCCGGGAACGCAAGAAGCTCACGCTGGTCCACAAGCACAACGTGCTGGTCAACGCGGGCCGGCTCTACCAGCGCACCGTGGACCAGGTCGCAGAGCAGTACCCGGACGTCACGGTGGACTACATGCACGTGGACGCGGCCACGATCTTCATGACCACGGATCCGGCGCGTTTCGACGTGATCGTCACCGACAACCTCTTCGGGGACATCCTCACGGACCAGGCCGGGGCCGTCACCGGCGGGATCGGCCTGGCGCCGAGCGGCAACATCAACGCGGACCGCACCGCCCCCTCCATGTTCGAACCCGTGCACGGCTCCGCCCCGGACATCGCCGGGACCGGCACCGCCCAGCCCACCGCCGCGATCCTTGCGGGGGCCATGATGCTCGAGCACCTCGGTCACCCGGAGCTCGCCGCGCGCATCGACCGCGCCGTCCGCGAGGACCTGCGCCTGCGCGGCACCACCCGGCGGAGCACGGCGCAGGCGGGGGACGACGTCGTGGCGCAGCTGGGCGCGGACGGCGCGTAGCTGCCACGGCGGGTGCGCACGACCCTGCATACTGTGAGAGACACACATCACGTCCGGTCCGCACCACCACGGAGCGTGACCCGAACGGTCGAAGGAGAACATTCGTGACCACAGAATTCGCCAGGCAGCTCAACCCGCACCCCGCCACGGACGAGGTGCGCGAGGCGGTCCTGCAGAACCCGGGGTTCGGGAAGTTCTTCACGGACCACATGGTCTGCATCGACTGGCAGGGGGACGTCCAGCAGGGCACCGGCCGGTGGGACAACGCGCGGCTGCAACCCTACGGCCCGATCAGCCTGGACCCCTCCACGTCCGTGCTGCACTACGGGCAGGAAATCTTCGAGGGTCTCAAGGCCTACCGGCACGGGGACGGGTCCGTGTGGAGCTTCCGTCCGGAGGCGAACGCCGCCCGCCTGAACCGTTCCGCCCAGCGCCTGGCGCTGCCCACGCTGCCCGAGGAGACCTTCGTGGACGCTGTGCGGGAGCTCGTTACCCAGGACCAGGCGTGGGTTCCCTCCGGTGACGGCGAGTCCCTGTACCTGCGGCCGTTCATGATCGCCACCGAGCCCTTCCTGGGGGTGCGCCCCTCCAAGGAGGCGCTGTTCTCCGTGATCGCCTCCCCGGCGGGCAACTACTTCGGCACCGTGGAGCCCGTGGACATCTGGCTCTCCGGGACGTACGCCCGGGCCGGCAAGGGTGGAACGGGCGCCGCCAAGTGCGGTGGCAACTACGCGGCGTCACTGATCGCCCAGATGGAGGGTGACGCTCACGGCTGCAGCCAGGTGCTGTTCCTAGACGAGGAGCGCGGGGGTGCCGTGGAGGAGCTCGGCGGCATGAACGTGTTCTTCGTCTTCGACGACGGCCGCGTGGTCACCCCGGAGCTCACGGGGACCATCCTGGAGGGCATCACCCGGGACTCCGTCATCCAGATCGCGAAGGACCGCGGTCTGCAGGTGGAGGAGCGCGCCTTCACGCTGGACGAGTGGCGCGAGGGCAAGCGCTCCGGGCACCTCACCGAGGTGTTCGCGTGCGGCACCGCGGCCGTGATCGCGCCGGTGCGCCGGCTCGTGAGCCACGACGAGGTCATTGGCTCGGAGGACGAGAAGCCCGGTGAGGTGACCATGGCCATCCGCCAGCAGCTGCTGGATGTGCAGACCGGCAAGGCGGAGGACACCCACGGCTGGCTGACCCGCCTGGTCTGAGCCGGACGGTCTTCCCAGACCCGCGGGCCCCACCAGGCCCGCGGGTCGGCAGCCGCCCCCTGTCCGTGGTGAACGGACCGGGGGCGGCTGTGTAGCCTGTGGGCATGCGCATCGCACGGTTCACACACGACAACGAGATCCACTACGGCACCGTCCACGGGGAGCCGGGCCAGGAAACCCTGCGCTACCTCACCGGGGACCCGCTCTACGTGGGGGTCCAGGAGCTGGACCGCACCGTGGCGGTCTCCGAGGCGCGGCTGCTCTCGCCCGTGATCCCGCGCTCCAAGATCGTGTGCGTGGGTCGCAACTACGCGGACCACGCCGCCGAGATGGGCAACGACGTCCCCAGTCGGCCCCTGCTGTTCTTCAAGCCCAACACGGCGGTCTCTGGCCCGGGTGACCCGGTCACCCTGCCGGTCTGGACGGAGGAGGTCTCCTACGAGGCCGAGCTCGCCGTGGTCATTGGGCGCATGTGCAAGGACGTCCCGGTGGAGCGCGTGCCGGAGGTCGTGTTCGGCTACACCGCCGCGAACGACCTCACCGCCCGCGACGCCCAGCGCACGGACGGGCAGTGGGCCCGGGCCAAGGGCTTCGACGGTGCGTGCCCCCTGGGCCCGTGGATCGAGACCGAGCTCGACACCGCCGCACTGTCCGTGCGCTCGTCCGTGAACGGCGAGCTCAAGCAGGACGGCAGCACCGAGGACATGGTCTTCGACGTCCCCACCCTGGTCTCCTACGTCTCCGAGGCGTTCACGCTGCTGCCCGGTGACGTGATCCTCACTGGAACGCCCGCGGGCGTGGGCACGGTGGACGAGGGCGATCAGCTCTCGGTGCAGATCGAGGGAATTGGGGAGCTCACCACGGTGCTGCGCCGCTAGCACCCGGGATCGACATTCAGCTGTGGACGACGCCGCCGCGGCACCGCGGCGTCTTCGGTGGCGTCCGTGAGGCGGCGCCACCCGGCGTCGTAGAATGGCGCCATCATGACTGACGACGCCTCCACCCTGCACCCCACCGTTCCCGCCGACGCACCCGTGCGCGTACGCTTCTGCCCGTCGCCCACGGGCACCCCGCACGTGGGCCTGATCCGCACCGCTCTGTTCAACTGGGCCTGGGCACGCCACACGGGCGGCACCCTGGTGTTCCGCATCGAGGACACGGACGCCGCCCGTGACTCCGAGGAGAGCTTCCAGCAGATCCTCGACGCCCTGGACTGGCTGGGGATCACCTGGGACGAGGGCGTGAACGTGGGAGGCCCGCACGAGCCCTACCGGCAGTCCCAGCGCGGTGAGATCTACCAGGACGTTCTGGCCAAGCTGGTGGAAAGCGGGTACGTCTACGAGGACTTCTCCACCCCCGACGAGGTCGAGCAGCGCCACCGCGCCAAGGGCGAGGACCCCAAGCTCGGCTACGACAACTACGACCGCGACCTCACGGACGAGCAGAAGGCCGCCTTCCGGGCGGAGGGACGCCAGCCGGTGCTGCGGCTGCGCATGCCGGACGAGGACATCTCCTTCACGGACCTGGTGCGCGGCGAGATCACGTTCAAGGCCGGCTCCGTCCCGGACTTCGTGGTGGCCCGCGCCAACGGCACGCCGCTGTACACCCTGGTGAACCCCGTGGACGACGCCCTCATGGGCATCACCCAGGTGCTGCGCGGGGAGGACCTGCTGTCCTCCACCCCTCGCCAGATCGCGCTGTACCGCGCGCTCGTGGCCATCGGCGTGGCCGAGTTCATCCCGGAGTTCGGCCACCTGCCCTACGTGATGGGCGAGGGCAACAAGAAGCTGTCCAAGCGCGACCCGGAGTCCAACCTGTTCCACCACCGGGACAACGGCTTCATCCCCGAGGGCCTGCTGAACTACCTGGCCCTGCTGGGCTGGTCCCTGTCCGCGGACGAGGACATCTTCACGGTCGAGCAGCTCGTGGCGAACTTCGACATCCACGACGTCCTGGCCAACCCGGCCCGCTTCGACGTGAAGAAGGCCACCGCGATCAACGGCACCCACGTGCGCATGCTGGACCCGCAGGACTTCCGCGACCGCCTCGTTCCGTACCTGCAGGCCGCCGGACTGGTGGGGGAGACCCTGACTCCCCGCGAGAACGAGATCCTGGACCAGGCCGCGCCGCTCGTGCAGGAGCGCATGAACCTGCTCGGCGAGACCGAAGGTCTGCTGGGCTTCCTGTTCCGCTCGGACGGCGAGATCGTGGTGGCCGAGGATGCCGCCAAGCAGCTCAAGGAGAGCGCACCGCAGGTCCTCGACGCCGCACTGGCGGCGCTGGAGCCGCTGGAGGACTTCACCGCCGCGGCCATCGAGACCGCACTGCGCGAGGCCATCGTGGACGGGCTGGGCATCAAACCGCGGCTCGCGTTCGGCCCCGTGCGCACCGCCGTGTCCGGCCAGCGGATCTCCCCGCCGCTCTTCGAGTCCCTGGAGATCCTGGGCAGGCAGTCCACGCTCGCGCGCCTGACTGCGCTGCGCGCCCGTCTCGCCCAGGACTGAACGGGCCCGTTGCAGGGCCGCCGGCGCGCGACGCCGTCCGGTCCCCACGCGCTCGACGCCGGACACCGGACCGGGCGGGGACGCACCCTCGGCAGAGGGAGCGGTTCCGCCCGGACCGGTTTGGCAGGGGAGCGCCGAGTGGGTATAGTTATTGCTCGTTGCGCGGCACTGAGCAGCTGAGCCGGGTGACAACCATTGGGATATGGTGTAATTGGCAACACAGCGGTTTCTGGTACCGTCGTTCTAGGTTCGAGTCCTGGTATCCCAGCGCTGATCGCACCCCTCACCTTCTGTGTGGGAACGAGTATGCACGGCAGGTCCTCCGGCCACTCCGGTGGAATTGGACCACGACAGCGTTGATGCTACTGTTTGGTGCGTCAACGAAGGAATGAGCGGAGCACGCGTTCCAGATCATTCTGAAAGTACACGGCCCCATCGTATAGCGGCCTAGTACGCCGCCCTCTCACGGCGGTAACGCGGGTTCGAATCCCGCTGGGGTCACGCAGTGAAAGCCCCGGTTTCCTTGGGAAGCCGGGGCTTTCTGCATGCCAGGTCCGGATGGCTCCCTGTGCCGCGCCCGCGCTGCCGGCCGGCCGTGGGGAGTGAGTGGGGGACCGTGACGACTGGCACAATGACCGTGTGAACACTGAGACCACGCCCGCCGTGCCACTCATCGAGGCACTGGAGGAAGCACGCGACCTGCTCCGCGCCACCACTCTGCCGCTGGCCACCGCGAGCGCCCCGCAGCAGCGCGAGAACGCGGCCCGCGCCGTGGCCCAGCTGGACGACTACGTCCTGCCCCGGGTCCGTTCCCTGGACGCACCGCTGCTCGCGGTGGTGGGCGGCTCCACGGGTGCGGGCAAGTCCACGCTTGTCAACGCCCTGGTGGGCCACCCCGTGACGCGCTCCGGCGCCATCCGTCCGACCACGCGGCGGCCCCTGCTGATCCACCACCCGCGGGACGCCGGGGCGTTCACCACCCAGCGGGTGCTGCCGCACCTTGCGCGGGTGCGCGGCACGGTGACCGATCCCTCGGCGGCACCGGGAACGAGCCTCGGCGGCTCCGGTCCCGTGGAGGACACCGGCTCGCTCGTGCTGCTCGGGGACGCGAGCATCCCCGAGGGCCTGGCCATCCTGGACGCCCCGGACGTGGACTCGATCTCCGACGAGAACCGGGCGCTCGCGGGCCAGCTGCTCTCCGCCGCGGACCTCTGGCTGTTCGTGACCACGGCCAACCGATACGCGGACGCCGTCCCCTGGCAGCTGCTGCGCAACGCCGCCGGCCGGGACATCACGGTGGCCGTGGTCCTGGACCGGGTGCAGGCGGCGTCGGCGGCGGAGATCGAGGAGGACCTGAGGCGCATGCTGGATGCCGAGGGGCTGAACGGGGCACCGATCTTCGTGGTGGAGGAGTGCCCGCTCAACGAGACGGGAATGCTGCCGCCCGCCGCGGTGGCGCCACTGCGGGACTGGCTCGAGGCGCTCGGCGCGGACGCTCACGCGCGCTCGGACATCGCCGCGCGGACGCTCGGCGGCGCGGTGCGCGAACTCGCGGAGACCACGGAGCGCACCGCGGAGGCCACCGCGGCCCAGGAGCACACGGAGGAGCACCTGCGCCGCGAGGTGACCACCGCGTTCGACGAGGCGCTGCGGGCGGTCGTGGACTCCACGCGTGACGGCACGCTGCTGCGGGGAGAGGTGCTCGCGCGCTGGCAGGACTTCGTGGGCACCGGAGAGTTCTTCCGCGGCCTGGAGGCCGGAATCGGACGGGTGCGGGACCGGATGTCCGCGTTCTTCACGGGCCGCCCGGCGCCCGAGGTGCGCGTGGAGGAGGCCATCGAGACGGGACTGCAGGCGGTGGTCGTGGAGAACACGGCGCGCGCCGCCGAGCTCTCCGAGCGGCGCTGGCGGGACGAGCCGGCCGGGCAGGTGCTGCTCGCGGGGCGCGACCTGGCGGCACTGCCGCCCGAGTTCCCGCAGGAGGTCGCCCAGAGCATCCGCGACTGGCAGTCGGACGTGATGCTCATGATCCAGCAGGAGGGCGCGGGCAAGCGGACCCGGGCACGGGCCATGTCCATGGGCGTGAACGCCCTGGCCGTAATCCTCATGATCGCGGTGTTCTCCACCACGGGTGGCCTCACCGGCCTGGAGGTGGGAATCGCCGGCGGCTCCGGTGTGGTGGGCACCAAGCTGCTCGAGGCGGTGTTCGGGGAGGACGCCGTGCGCCGGATGAGCGAGCAGGCGCGCCGCAACCTGGAGACCAGGATCAGGGCCCTCCTGGACCGCCGGGCGCGCACGTTCCTGGACCGGCTGGACGAGCTGGGGGAGCACCCCACGGCGGAGGCGCTGCACGCCGTGGCCGCCCGCGTGCGCACGGAGGGTGAGGCTCTGTGAGCCCCCGTTCCCGCACCGCACCCACGCTCTCCGAGCGGATCACCGGTCTCGCCATGGCCACCGACATCGCAGAGGGCCGGCTCGACGCCGCCGTGGTCCAGCAGGCCCGGCAGACCCTCGACCGCGCGGGCCAACGCCGGGCGCTGTCCGCCGACCACACGGTGGTGGGGTTCTTCGGTGCCACGGGATCCGGCAAGTCCAGCCTGTTCAACGCGGTGGTGGGCCAGGAGCTCGCCCGGACGGCCGCGCGTCGACCCACCACCTCGGCGCCGCTGGCCGCGGTGTGGGGTGACGAGGGCAGCCAGCCCCTGCTCGACTGGCTCGACGTGGCTGACCGTCACGTGGTCGGCCCGGCGCTGAGCACGACCTCGGGGAGCGGTCGCGCGGCGGCCACCACCACGGGTGGTCTCGTGCTGCTGGACCTGCCCGACTTCGACTCCGTGACCCGCGAGCACCGGGACATCGTCCAGCGCATGGTGGGTCTCGTGGACGTGGTGGTGTGGGTCGTGGACCCGCAGAAATACGCGGACGCGGTGCTCCACCAGGACTTCGTCCAGCCGCTCTCCCGTCACGGCGCGGTGACCATGGTGGTCCTCAACCACGCGGACCGGCTCGCGGAACGGGACGTCCCCACCGTGCTCGGCTCGCTGCGGGAGCTGCTGGCCCAGGACGGGCTGCCCGCCACCGGGCCCAGCGCCCCGGCGGCCGTGTCAGCCCGCACGGGGGAGGGCGTGGGCGCACTGCGCACCCGCATCCACGAGGTGGCCGCCGGACGGGCCGCGGCGGGGGCGCGCCTGGAGGCGGACGTGGTGCACGCCGCCCAGGACCTCGCCCACGCCGCGGGGGAGGGTGATCCCCGCGGGATCGACAAGGACGCGAGCGAGCGGCTCACCGCCGGGCTCGCCCGGGCCGCGGGGATCGACATGGTGGCGGACGCTGCCGCCCGCTCGTACCGGCTGCGGGCCGGGCGCCACACGGGCTGGATCGCCACCCGCTGGCTGTCCCGGTTCCGCAAGGACCCCCTCAAACGGCTGCACATCGAGAGCCACGACCGGCACTCGGACCCCGGGGTGCACCGCACCTCCCTGCCGCCCATGAATGCGGCCCAGAAGGCCTCGGCGGACTCCGCGGTGCGCGGTTTCGCGGACCAGGTCTCCCAGGGCGCGGGGGAGCCGTGGCACCGCAGCGTCCGCGGTGCCGCCCGGCGTCATGAGGAGCGGCTGCCCGACGCCCTGGACCAGGCCGTGGCACGCACCAAGTTCTCCGCCCGCACGTCCTCGTGGTGGTGGATCGTCTTCGACATCCTGCAGTGGCTGGCCATGGCCGTGACCGTCCTGGGCCTGCTGTGGCTGCTCGGGCTGTTCCTGGCGGACTACTTCCAGCTGCAGCTGCCCCCGCCGCCCACGGTGGAGGGCTTCCCCCTGCCGGTGCCCACGCTCATGGTCGTGGCCGGGGTGGTGCTCGCCCTGTTCCTGGCCCTCACCGGCGCGGTGCTCGCCTCTCTCGCCTCCCGTGCGCGGGCCTCGCGGGTACGACGCCGCCTGCTGCGGTCCGTGCGCGAGACCGCCGCCGAGGTGGTGGAGGCTCCGGTGCGCGCCGAGCTCGACGCCCACCGGGAGTTCCGCAAGTCCCTCGTCCGAGCGACCACGGCGGTCTGAGACACCGGGCTTCCCCGCGCCACCCGGCGTTTACGCCGCGCTGACGCGCACGGCCTCCGTGAGCTGGCGGGCGGCCTGGACCACCACGTCCGCGTGCTTCTGACCAGGCTGCTTGGACAGCCGCTCGATCGGACCGGAGATCGAGACAGCGGCGATCACCCGGCCCGAGGGCCCGCGGACGGGGGCGGAGACGGACGCGATGCCCGCCTCGCGCTCGCCGATCGACTGGGCCCAGCCGCGGCGTCGTACCCCGGCGAGCGTGGTGGCGGAGAAGCGGGCGTGCTGCAGACCCTCGATCAGACGCGCGTGGTCCTCCCACGCCACGAGGACCTGGGCTGCGGAACCGGCCTTCATGGACAGCTGCGTGCCCACGGGGATCGTGTCCCGCAGACCGATGGGCCGCTCGGCCGAGGCCACGCACACGCGCCACTCGCCCTGGCGGCGGAACACCTGGGAGGACTCGCCGGTGCTGTCCCGCAGCTGCAGCAGCACGGGGGCCGCGGCGGAGATGAGCCGGTCCTCGCCCGCGGCGGAGGCGAGCTCCACCAGACGGGAACCCAGGACGAAGCGCCCCTGGACGTCCCGGCCCACGAAGCGGTGGTGGGCCAGGGCGACCGCGAGCCGGTGCGCCGTGGGGCGCGCGAGTCCCGTGGCCTCCACCAGGTCCGCCAGGGAGGCCGGTCCGGCCTCGAGGGCGTCCAGGATGAGGGAGGCCTTGTCGATCACGCCCACCCCCGAGGAGGAGTGCGTGGGCTCGTCGTTCAACCGGGACCCGGTGCCCAGACCACCCAGGGGAGAACCCAGGGGGGCGCCGGTGGGGTCCATCGCGTGCGTGGTGTCCATGCTCCGATAGTGACGTCTCACAATGCGAGAAGCAAGTCCACGGGCTGGAACTGGCCGCGGGCAGCCGGGACGATGGGTCCAGCGGCCGCACCCGTCGGCCGCCCGACGCCCGGGCCCCGCGGACGCCCGGGACCCGAGAGGCAAGGAGAGCAGAGATGAGCACCACGGACACCGCCGCACCGCGCACGCTCGCGGAGAAGGTGTGGGACGACCACCTGGTCCGCCGGGGCGAGGCGGGCCGCCCGGACCTGCTCTACATCGACCTCCACCTGCTCCACGAGGTGACGAGCCCCCAGGCCTTCGAGGGCCTGCGGCTCGCCGGACGGGGCCTGCGGCGCCCGGACCTGACGATCGCCACGGAGGACCACAACACCCCCACCGAGGACATCTTCTCCACCATCGCGGACGAGACCTCCCGCAAGCAGATCGAGACGCTGCGCGGCAACTGCGAGGAGTTCGGCGTCCGGCTGCACTCCCTGGGGGACGCCGAGCAGGGAATCGTGCACGTGGTGGGCCCGCAGCTGGGCCTGACCCAGCCCGGGATGACTGTGGTGTGCGGTGACTCCCACACCTCCACGCACGGGGCGTTCGGGGCGCTCGCGTTCGGGATCGGCACCTCGGAGGTGGAGCACGTGATGGCCACCCAGACGCTGCCGCTGGCACCGTTCAAGACCATGGCCGTCACGGTGGAGGGAACGCTCAAGCCGGGGGTGAGCTCCAAGGACATCATCCTGGCGGTGATCGCCGAGATCGGCACCGGCGGCGGTCAGGGGTACGTGCTGGAGTACCGCGGCTCCGCCATCCGGGCGCTGTCCATGGAGGCCCGCATGACCATCTGCAACATGTCGATCGAGGCCGGTGCCCGTGCGGGCATGATCGCCCCGGACGAGGTCACCATGGACTACGTCCAGGGACGCCCCCACGCGCCGCAGGGCGAGGACTGGGACGCCGCCGTGCAGTACTGGCGCACCCTGCACACGGACGAGGGTGCGGAGTTCGACCGGGAGGTCTTCATCGACGCGGACCAGCTGGAGCCGTTCGTCACGTGGGGCACCAACCCCGGCCAGGGAGTGCCGCTGTCGCAGCCCGTGCCGGACCCGGAGGACGCGGGCGACGACAACGCCAAGGACGCCGCCCGCCGTGCCCTGGACTACATGGGCCTCGAGGCCGGCACACCTATGAAGGAGATCCCGGTGGACACGGTGTTCCTGGGCTCGTGCACCAACTCGCGGATCGAGGACCTGCGTGCGGCCGCGGACATCCTGAAGGGGCGCCGCAAGGCGGAGAACGTGCGGATGATGGTGGTCCCGGGCTCCGCGAAGGTCCGGCTGCAGGCAGAGGCGGAGGGCCTGGACCGGGTCTTCCGGGACTTCGGCGCGGACTGGCGTTTCGCCGGGTGCTCCATGTGCCTGGGCATGAACCCGGACCAGCTGGCCCCGGGGGAGCGCTGCGCCTCCACCTCCAACCGCAACTTCGAGGGACGCCAGGGCAAGGGTGGGCGCACCCACCTGGTCTCCCCGGTGGTCGCGGCGGCGACCGCCGTGCGCGGGACGCTCAGCGCACCGTCGGACCTGGAGCCCGTGCGTGAGGAGACCGCGGTGCCTTCCGGGCTCCAGCCCGCCGTCTGACCACCACACCCGCCCGCAGCACCAGCAGAGAGGGACACAGCCATGGAGAAGTTCTCCACCCACCGCGGCGTGGCCGCCCCGTTGAAGCAGTCCAACGTGGACACGGACCAGATCATCCCCGCCGTCTACCTCAAGCGCATCACCAAGACGGGTTTCGACGACGCCCTGTTCGCCGGGTGGCGTAAGAATCCCGACTTCGTGCTCAACCGTCCGGAGTACGCCAACGCCTCGGTCCTGGTGGCCGGTTCCGACTTCGGCACCGGATCCTCACGCGAGCACGCGGTGTGGGCGCTGCGCGACTACGGCTTCAAGACCGTGATCTCATCGCGCTTCGCGGACATCTTCCGTGGGAACTCGGGCAAGCAGGGCCTGCTGGCCGCGCAGGTGGACCAGTCGGACGTCGAGCTGTTGTGGAAGCTCATGGAGGAGCAGCCCGGCATCGAGGTCGAGGTGGACCTCGAGGCCCGCACCGTGACCTGCGGAGCCGTGACCGTGCCGTTCCAGATCGACGACTACACTCGCTGGCGGCTCATGGAGGGCCTGGACGACATCGGTCTCACCCTGCAGCGGGAGACGGACATCGAGGCCTACGAGCGGGACAGGCCGAAGTATAAGCCCACCACGCTCCCCGCCAGAGTCTGACAGCCGGCTGGACCGGGAGCCGGTCCGGGCCGGTAGAATGTCGAGGTCCCGTGCGTGTTCCGCGCGCGGGAGATCACTTCCCCCAGATCGGTAGGTCATGACTTCTTTGCGCATCACCGGCGGAGTTCCGCTGACGGGTCAGGTGACGGTACGCGGCGCCAAGAACCTGGTCCCCAAGGCCATGGTGGCCGCGCTGCTCGGCGCCTCGGCCTCCACCCTGGGCAACGTTCCGGAGATCAAAGACGTCGAGGTGGTCACCGACCTGCTGTCGCTGCACGGAGTGGAGGTCACCCGCGACGACGCCCTGGGGCGCCTCACGCTGGACCCCACCAACGTGACGCGGGCGCGCCACGCGGACATCGACGCCCACGCGGGGGACTCCCGCATCCCCATCCTGCTGTGCGGTCCGCTGCTGCACGCACTGGGTGAGGCGTTCATCCCGGATCTCGGTGGCTGCCGGATCGGGGACCGCCCGATCAACTACCACCTGGAGGTGCTGCGCAACTTCGGTGCCAAGGTGGAGAAGCTGGACTCCGGCATCCGGATGAGCGCCCCGCACGGGCTGCACGGTGCCAAGATCGACCTGCCCTACCCCTCCGTGGGCGCCACCGAGCAGGTGCTGCTCACCGCCACGCGCGCCGAGGGCCACACCGAGCTGCGCGGCGCGGCCACCGAGCCCGAGATCATGGACCTGATCGCGATCCTGCAGAAGATGGGCGCGCTCATCACCGTGCAGACGGACCGCGTGATCCGCATCGAGGGTGTTCCCGAGCTCCAGGGCTACGTGCACAGCGCCCTGCCGGACCGCATGGAGGCGGCGTCGTGGGGTTCCGCGGCCCTGGCCACGGGCGGGGACATCTTCGTGGCCGGCGCCAAGCAGGCGGACATGATGACCTTCCTCAACACCTTCCGCAAGGTGGGCGGCGGGCTGGACATCCGTGAGGACGGCATCCGCTTCTTCCACCCGGGCGGGGACCTGAACCCCCTGATCGTGGAGACGGACGTCCACCCCGGGTTCATGACCGACTGGCAGCAGCCGCTCGTGGTGGTGCTGACCCAGGCCAAGGGCGTGTCCATCGTGCACGAGACCGTGTACGAGAACCGCTTCGGCTTCACCCGCGCCCTGAACCGCATGGGAGCGACCATCCAGGTGCACCGCGAGTGCCTGGGCTCCGTGCCGTGCCGCTTCGGGCAGCGCAACTTCCTGCACTCCGCAGTGATCTCGGGACCCACGCCCCTGCAGGCGGCGGACATCAACATCCCGGACCTGCGCGGCGGCTTCTCGCACCTGATCGCGGCGCTCTCCGCCGAGGGCGTGTCCACGGTGACCGGGGTGGAGCTCATCAAGCGGGGCTACGAGCACTTCACCGACAAGCTGGGCGGACTGGGCGCCAACTTCGACGTCACCGAGCAGTGACGCCCGGTGTCCTGAGCGTCCGGCACTGCGGCCGCCGCGCCCCGGTCCTCCCGGGTGCACCGCACACCGCGCGGGTCTCCCGCGCACCGTTGCCCGAGGAGGGGGTCTCCGGATGAGCAGAACGTCGCAACGATCCACGTTCCGGCTGATCGCCGCGGCCGTGATCCCCGCGTACCGCTCGCTCGCGGTGCCGCGCTGGCGGGGCACGGAGAACATCCCCGCGTCCGGCGGCTTCGTGGTGGTCTCCAACCACCTCACGGAGATCGACCCGATCACCGTGGCCTATGCGGTCTACAAGGCGGGCGTGATGCCGCGGTTCCTGGCCAAGGAGTCCCTGTTCCGGGTGCCCGTGCTGGGCCCGGTGCTCACGCGGATCGGGCAGGTTCCCGTCTACCGGGGCACCTCCCGGGCCAAGGACTCCCTGGAGGCCGCCTTCGCGGAGCTGGCCAGCGGGGGAGCGATCATCGTTTACCCCGAGGGCACCATCACGCGCGATCCGCAGATGTGGCCCATGCGCGGGCGCACGGGTGCCGCGCGCCTCGCGCTGCAGGCGGACGTTCCCGTGGTGCCCATGGTGCACTGGGGGGACCAGGAGATCGTCTACCGGGACCCCCAGGGCCACCGCACCGCTAAGCCCTTCCCGCCCAAGCGCGTGGACGGGATCGTGGGTGAGCCCCTGCGTGCCTCCGACCTGGTGCCCGGTGGGCTGAAGCACCCGGGGGAGCCGAGCAGCGAGGAGCTCGCGACCGCCACGGCCACGATCATGGCCACGGTGGCCCGCCTGCTGGGTGAGCTGCGCGGTGAGCCCGCGCCGCAGGAACTCCTCGATCCGCGCGCGCCCCGCCGGGCGGCGTCGTCGGACCCGGGCGACGCCGCGGTGCCCGAGGACGACCTCGGTTCCGCCGGCGGGAGCGTTGCCCCGTGAGCGCGCGTCCGCAGCCACCGGCGAAGATCACGGTGCTCGGTGCCGGCTCCTGGGGCACCACGTTCGCCAAGGTGCTTGCCGACGCCGCCGCGGAGGCCCGTGCCGAGCGGAACGTGTGCCTGTGGGGCCGCGACCCCGAGGCCGTCGAGCGCATGGCGCGCGAACGCCGCAACGAGCGCTACGTCCCCGGGATCGACCTGCCCGCGGCACTCACGTTTTCGAGCGACCTCTCCGAGGCCCTGGACGGCGCGGACCTCGTGGTGGCCGCGATCCCCGCGCAGGCGCTGCGTGCCCAGCTGGAGATCGCCGCCCCGGCGGTGGCGCCGGGCGCGGTGGTGCTGTCCCTGGCCAAGGGGCTGGAGTCCAGCACCGGGCTGCGGATGACCCAGGTGATTGCCGAGGTCCTCGCGGAGGCAACAGGGGTCCCCGAGCAGGACTGGGCCCGGCGCACGTGCGTTCTGTCCGGACCGAACCTGGCGATGGAGATCGCCCGGGAGGAGCCCACGGCCTCCGTGGTGGCAGCGCCGGAGCACGAGACCGCGGCGTGGGTGGCCCGTTGCTGCGCGGCGCCCTACTTCCGCCCGTACACCAACACGGACGTGGTGGGCACGGAGATCGGCGGGCTCGTGAAGAACGTGATCGCCCTGTGCGTGGGGATCTGTGACGGCCGCGAGTACGGGGACAACTCCAAGGCCTCCGTCATGACGCGCGGCCTCGCGGAGACCACGCGGCTCGCCCTCGCCCTTGGCGGCCACACCACCACCCTGTCCGGTCTCTCCGGCATGGGCGACCTGGTGGCCACGTGCTCGTCCTCCCTCTCCCGCAACCACACGGCCGGCAGGCTCCTGGGCGCGGGGCTGACCCTCGCGCAGGTGCAGGACGCCATGACCCAGACCGCCGAGGGGATCAAGTCCGCCCCCGCCGTGCTGGAGCTGGCACGGCGCCACGGCGTGGACATGCCCATCACGGAGGCCGTGGTTAGCGTGCTGAGGGGCGAGACACCCGTCCACGAACTGGCCCCCCGACTGCTGGGCCGAGACCTGAAATCCGAAGGGAACACCGCATGAGCACCACCCACGAGACCCCGGAGGCCACGGCGGAGGGCGGCAAGCCCTGCATCGCCGTGGTCTTCGGCGGCCGCTCGTCCGAGCACTCCATCTCGCTCATCACCGCCCGGTCCGTGCTGCGCGCGATCAACCGGGACCGCTGGGACGTGGTGAGCGTGGGGATCTCCCCGGACGGCGCGTGGTTCCTGTGCTCCCAGGAGGAGCTCGAGGCGCTGCTGGACGAGCAGCCCATGGCGCAGCTGCCCGTGGGCCCCCACCGCGTGAGTCTCCCGCTGCAGGCCGGGGACAGCCGGCTGCTGATCCACGACACCTCCGAGCACGGGGCTCCGCTGTCCCGCGGGCGGCACATCGACGCGGTGCTCCCGCTGCTGCACGGGCCGTTCGGCGAGGACGGCACGCTGCAGGGCATGCTGGAGCTCGCGGACCTGCCGTACGTGGGGTGCGGCGTGGCGGCGTCGGCCATCGGGATGGACAAGCACTTCATGAAGCTCGCGTTCGAGGCCGCCGGCCTGGAGGTGGGCCCGTACACCGTGGTCCACGACCGCACGTGGCGCACCGATCCGCAGGGCGTGCGCGATCGTGTGGCAGAGCTCGGCTTCCCGGTGTTCGTGAAGCCGGCGCGCGCCGGCTCGTCGTTCGGGATCACGCGCGTGGACGAGCCCTCCCAGCTGGACGCCGCGATCGCCATGGCGCGCGAGCACGACCTCAAGCTCGTGGTCGAGGCTGGCATCGACGGCCGGGAGATCGAGTGCGCCGTGCTGGGCGGGCACGGCACGGACGAGGCGCGCGCCTCCCTGCCCGGCGAGATCGAGGTGCACGGCCACGCCCTGTACGACTTCGAGGCCAAGTACGTGGAGTCCGACGGCGCCACGCTCTCGTGCCCGGCGCGGCTGCCGGAGGACGTGATCGAGACGCTGCGCCGTGACGCCGTGCGCGCGTTCCACGCCGTGGACGGCGAGGGGCTCTCGCGCTGCGACTTCTTCGTGACCGAGGACCAGCGCGTGGTCATCAACGAGATCAACACCATGCCGGGGTTCACGCCCATCTCCATGTACCCGCGCATGTGGGCGGCCTCCGGGATCGACTACAGCACCCTGATCGACGAGCTCATCACCCTGGCCCTCGAACGGCCCGTGGGACTACGCTGACCGGCAACCGCCCCGTGCCAGGGGCCTGACGGCAGAGAGGCACACCGTGTGGTGCAAGCGCGAGGACATGATCGTCCACGAGAGCGACCCGTACAACGCCGAACCCCCGCGAGCCGGACTGCACGAGACACTCACCCCGGCGGACTCCTTCTACGTGCGCAATCACGGACCCGTTCCGCAGCTCGACGCCGCGACGTGGACCTTGGAGGTCACCGGACTGGTGGCCGAGCCCGCGCGGTTCACCCTGGAGCGGTTGCGCGAGGAGTTCGCGCACCACACGGTCACTGCCACGATGCAGTGCGCGGGCAACCGTCGGGAGGGATTCCTGGAGGTCCGTGACGTCCCGGGCGAGGACCCCTGGGGTCCCGGTGCCACGTCCACGGCCCGGTGGACGGGCGTGCGTCTGGCGGACGTCCTGCGTGCGGTGGGCGTCCAGGACTCCGCGGGACACGTGGAGTTCGAGGCGCCGGACGTCTCCGAGATCGCGGACCCTCCCCAGCACTACGGCGGCTCGGTGCCGCTGTCCAAGGCACTCGCGGACGAGGTGCTGCTCGCGTGGGCCATGGACGACGCCCCGCTGCCCGCGGTGCACGGCGGGCCCGTGCGCGTGGTGGTCCCCGGCTGGATCGGGGCGCGCAGCGTCAAGTGGGTCACGCGCGTCACGGTGCGCGCCGAGCCGTCCGAGAACTACTTCCAGGCCACCGCGTACCGGGTGCTGGAGCCGGAGGCGGACCCGGACGCGGCGGGGCCGGGGGACGGGATCTCCCTGGGCCCGGTGGCCCTGAACTGCGACATCCTCGCCCCGGAGCCCGGCCAGGCGGTCGGCGCCGGGCAGGTGCGGGTCTCGGGCTACGCGCACGCGGGGGAGGACCGCGGCGTCGCCCGCGTGGACGTCTCCGCGGACGGCGGGCACTCGTGGCAGGCCGCGGAGCTCGGTCCCGTGCCGTCACCGTGGGCGTGGCGGCACTGGGAAACCACCGTGGACCTGGCCGGGCCGGGACCCCACACACTCGTGGCGCGGGCCTGGGACACCACCGGCGCGTGCCAGCCCGAGTCCGCGCGGACGCTGTGGAACCCCAAGGGGTACGTGAACAACTCGTGGGCCCGCGTGCGGGTCAACCCAGCGGGGGATCAGGGCTGAGCCGGCCCCTGCTCCACGTCCGCCACGGACTCGCACGTGCGCTCCTGGGGGATGCTCTGCACGGCGGAGCCGGTGTCCACCAGCGCGGTCGAGGACGGCACGCGCTGCCCGTCGAAGAGCACCTCGACGGCGGGTGAACGACCGTAGGTCACGGCCCGCCACTGGTTCTCCTGGCCGGGAACCTGCGAGATGAGCCAGTCCACGCCGCTCACGTCCGTGCACGGCTCCGTGGTGGGACCCGGTTCCTCGACGCCGCAGCGCACGATCATCGCGGACGGGTCCCCGTAGGCGGTGGTGCCCTGGCTGGACGTCTCCCGCTGCTCCATGCCGCTGACCTCGTCCGGCATGGCAAGCATCACGGGTGCGCAGTCGGGGTTCGCGGCGTCCGGAGCGGGGTCCACGGTCACGGTGGAGCCGCAGCCGGTGAGCACGACGGCGCTCGTGAGGGCCGCGGCGCCCACGGCCAGGCGGCGTCGTGGGCCGGTGGACGAGGCCGCCGGGTGCGTCCCTCCCTGAGCGTCCCCGGTGCGCCCGGCCCCGGGAGTCTCCGCTCCCGAGGTGTCCGTCCCCGGGGTTGTCGCGAGGCCGGTGGTGGTGCGTGCGGCGGACAGGACGGAGCGGCGGCGGAACGGGGAGACCATGGGGCCCAGGATAGTGGACCGGGCCTCGGAGCCGGGTGGGTGCGGGCGCGCTCCAGCGCGTCGGAGCCGCTGGTTAGGGTGCGGGTATGACGCACGAGAGCGCCGACACGGCCACGGTCTCCGAGGTGGGTGAGGCGCGCCTGCTGGAGGCCTTCCTCCCCGCGGCCACCACGGACGGACCCCACGTGGAGGTGGGTCCGGGGGACGACTGCGCCGTGGTGACCGCCCCGGGGGGACGCGTGGTGATGACCACCGACACCCTCACCCTGGACCAGGACTTCCGTACTGTGTGGCCCAGTGGCGAGCGCACCTCGGGAACTGACCTCGGCCACAAGTGCGCGGCCCAGAACCTCGCGGACGTGGCCGCGATGGGCGCCGTGCCCACGGCCGTGGTCGTCTCCCTGACCCTGCCCGGGGACACGCCCGTCGCGTGGGTCACCGAGTTCGCCGCCGGGCTGTCCCGGGCGTTCGAAGTCCTCGGGGCGCGAGAGTGCGCCCTGGTGGGCGGCGACCTCGGAAGGGGAGAGGAGCTGTCGATCACCGCCACCGTGCTGGGGCGCTGCGAGCAGAACCCCGTGCTGCGCAGCGGTGCGCGGACCGGGGGAGTGCTGGTGCACGCGGGCGTGCTGGGGTGCGCGGCAGCCGGGCTCGACGCCCTGCAGAGCCCCGTGCCGGGGAGCTGGGACGCGGTGCCCGCGGACGAGCGGCGGGAGTTGCATACGGCGCAGCTGCGACCGCGACCACCCGTGACAGCCGGGCGGGAACTGGCCCGGGCCGGCGCCACCGCCATGCTGGACGTCTCCGACGGCCTGCTGAAGGACGCCGGGCGGATCGCACGCGCCAGCGGGGTGCGCATCGACCTCGATCCGGGTGCCCTGGAGCCGGACGTCACCCGGCTGCGGCGGGCCGGGGAGGCCGCCGGGGTGGACCCGTGGCAGTGGGTGCTCACAGGCGGGGAGGACCACGGTCTGCTCGCGGTGCTGCCTGTGGATTCCCGGCTGCCTCCCGGGGTCCGTGCGATAGGCTCGTGTGCGCCCGCGGACCCCGCGGGAGGGCGGCACAGGGACGGGCCCACCCCGGATCCGCGCCCCGGAACGGATGCGCCGAGCCCGGCCGTGACCATTGCCGGACAGGCCCCCGCAGAGTGGCTCGGGCGCGACGTCGTTGAAGGATGGGATCACTTTGAGCCATAAGCCAGGCTCCTCCACCACCGAGGTGCGCGACTGGCTCGACACCGCGCACCGGGAGCTGCGCCGGCACGCGGACGTGCTGGACAACCTCAACGTGTTCCCCGTGGCGGACGCGGACACGGGCTCGAACCTCAGCATCACGGTGGGCCACGCGGCGGAGGCCGCCCACCTCATCGAGGGCAGGGACGTGGGGGAGCTGCTCGTGTACGCGGGGCAGGCCGCGCTCGAGGAGGCGCGCGGAAACTCCGGGATGCTCGCCGCACTCACCCTCACCGCCATGGGAGGCGTGGTGGAGGGCAGCACCCGGCTCACGGCGGAGCAGCTCAAGACCGCGCTCATGGCGGCCCACGTGCGCTGCTCGTCCGCGCTCACCGAGCCCGTCCCGGGCACCATGCTGTCCGTGCTCGACGCCGCCGGCGCCGTCCCGGTCCCCGACACCTCCGCGGACGGCTCCAACCAGCAGCTCGTGGAGTGGCTCGACCTCGTGGTCGCGGCCGCCACGTGCGCCGTGATCGACTCCGTGACCCAGATCCCCGTGCTCGCCGAGCGCGGCACCGTGGACTCAGGGGCCCTGGGCATGCTGATCGTGCTCAGCGCGCTGCGCACCGCGCTCGCGGGCCACCCCACGGCCGAGGACCCCGTGGCGGAGGTCATCCGCCAGCACACCCACCCCCTCTCGGACACCACCCTCGAGCGTCAGGACGGGTACGAGGTCATGGGCACCATGGACCTCTCCGCCCTGGACGCCGCCGAGCTGCGCCACGAGCTGGACGACGCCGGCAGCAGCGTGATCGTGAGCGCCGTGGGAGACCACGAGGACGGCTACACGTGGCGCGTGCACGTCCACGTGGCAGACCCGGAGACCGCCCTGGACCTGATGCGGGGCCGCGGAACCGCGCGAAACGTCACCGTCACCACCCTCGCGGCGGAGCCCCGGTGACCACCCGGGACGTGCCCGAGCCGCTGCCCCTGGACATGCCGCCCGGGTCCGGGGGCGGCGCCGCCTGCGGTTGCCGAGCGGTCGTCCGCGCAGTACGACCGTCCCCGGGCGGCATG
>NZ_JASDCY010000081.1:0-8941 GCF_030407675.1 Kocuria sp. APC 4018
ACCACCCGCGTGGAATCATGGGGGCATGAGCAACGACGCACATCCCCACCCCATGAACATCTCCGGCGAGCACGAGGACGCCCCCCAGGGCTCGCCCGTCACGGAGCTCAGCGAGGAGCAGAGCTGGGAGCTGCTCCGCCAGGCCCGCTTCGCCCGGCTGGCCACCCGCGACGGGGACGAGATCGACATCACGCCCCTGAACATCGTGGCCGACGGCGAGAAGATCTACTTCCGCTCCGCCAAGGGCACCAAGGTGCTGCACCTGCAGCTGAACCCGAACGTGGCCCTGGAGATCGACCGCACCGCCGGTTCCGAGGCGCACTCCGTGGTGGTCCGCGGCACCGCGGCCATGATCACGGACGCGGACGAGATCAAGCGCGTGGAGGGGCTCGGGCTGCGGCCGTGGCTGAACACGGAGAAGATCGAGTTCGTGGAGATCACCCCCACGCGCATCACCGGCCGCGCGTTCCGGCTGGGTCACTGAGCGTGGCCCAGGCCGCCTCCGGTCCCGCCCGGTTCAGCACCGTCCCGGACGCACCCCGTTCCGACGACGCCGCCCTGGTCGCCGCCCTGCGCGCGGACCTCGCCGCGGCGGGCTTCACGGTGGACCGTGTCACGGACCTGGTGGGCCCGGAGGCCATGTCCGCGTGGTCTCGCGACCAGGCCGTGCCCGCCCGGCGTGCCCTGCGCGAGCGCGGGTCACAGGATCCTGCGCTGAGCGCCCTGACGGCGTTCTTCCTCCTGGGCGACCCTGTTCGGTCCTCCGCGCTCGACGCCGCCCTTCCCACCGTGGGTGCCGCCGGACTGGTGCGTCTCGGGCTGGTGGAGGGAACCTCCGAGCCCACGAGCACCGGCGGGGGCACCGGCGCAGACTCCGGCGCGGGCACCGGCGCAGGCGCCGACCCGCTGCTGAGCGCCGCGATGGACCTGCGCCCCTACGCCACGGACTCCTCCGAGGAGCTCTGGGTCGCGAGCGACCTGGGGGCCTTCCAGCGCCCGGGCGTGCTGCGCCACGACCACGTGCTGGGCATCGGTGGCGCCTCCACCACCCTGGTGC
Source organism: Kocuria sp. APC 4018 (assembly GCF_030407675.1). Lineage (NCBI taxonomy): Bacteria > Bacillati > Actinomycetota > Actinomycetes > Micrococcales > Micrococcaceae > Kocuria > Kocuria sp. APC 4018. The sequence continues at coordinate 1,058 of NZ_JASDCY010000081.1, forward strand.
AGTCCACCCCGCGCCGCCCGGTGGCCACGGCCCTGGACCTCGGCACGGGCTGCGGCATCCAGACGTTCCACCTGCTGGCCCACGCGGAGCACGTCACCGCCACGGACATTTCCGAGCGTGCCCTGGCCACCACGCGCTTCAACCTGGTGCTCAACGCCCCGGCCCTGGGCCTGGACCCGGAGCACCTGGAGGACCGGGTAAGTCTGGAACTGGGCAGCATGCTGGAGCCGGTGGCCGGGCAACACTTCGCCATGGTGGTGTCCAACCCGCCGTTCGTGATCACCCCGCGCACCCCGCAGGAGACGGACACCGAACGCTTCACCTACCGGGACGGCGGCCTGCCCGGGGACCGGATCGTGCGGGACCTGCTCGCGGAGCTGCCCTCGGTGCTGGCCCCGGGCGGCACCGCGCACCTGCTCGCCAACTGGGAGATCCCGCGCGATCCCCAGGGCGAGCCCGAGTCCACGTGGTCCCGCGGCCCGGAGTCCTGGATCCCCACGGGCACCGGGGCGTGGGTCATCCAGCGCGAGCTGCAGGACCCGTGCGAGTACGCCGAGACCTGGCTGCAGGACGCCTCCCAGCAGCGCGATCCGCAGGCGTTCGACCGCGCCTACGCCGCCTACCTGGACGACTTCGCCTCCCGGGACGTGGCCGCGATCGGCTTCGGCATGGTGTGGCTGCAGCGCCCCGAGGACACCGAGCGCACGGTGAGCGGGACCGTGGAACCCGGCCGTGCGGCGTCGTCGTCCCTGCCGCGGATCTTCGAGACCGTCCCGCACCCGATCCAGCAGCCGATCGCCCCAGCCCTGGCCGCGGAGTGGGAGCGGACCGTGCGCCTGGGCCGGGAGGCGGCGGACGCCCAGAGCGGTGCCGCCGGGCAGCCCGCGTGGCTGGAGCGTCGTCTCACCGTGGCGCCGGACGTCACCGAGGAGCGCCACGGCACCCCGGGCGCGGAGGACCCGTCCCTGATCCTGCTGCGGCAGGGCGCAGGACTGCGGCGCACCGTGATCCTGTCCAGCGAGGCCGCGGGCTTCGCCGGGGTGTGCGACGGCGAGCTCAGCGCCCAGCAGATCCTCACGGCCCTGGGCGTGCTGCTGGGGTGGGAGGAGGGCCCGTCCGAGCAGCTGGTGGCCGAGATCGCAGGTCTCATCGCCCACGGGTTCCTGCTGGAGGTGTCAGACTGACCCCGTGGGCGAGCGCGTGATCCTGATCCGGACCACGGCCGCCCACCGGGTGTGAACGTCTGCACAGTCGCGAGACACAGCGGGGCCGGTGAGCCGCGTGACGTACGCTGACGTCTCAGACGCGGGACGAGACACCCCACGAGCACCAGACCGGGCGCCGTCGCCTACGCTGAACGGCGACCACCAGCAACAGACCCGCCCCGCAACCACGGGTCACGACGAGGAGCACCTTTGGCACCGAAGGCCACCAAGACCGCCGGCACGGGCAAGAGCCTGCTGATCGTGGAGTCACCGTCCAAGGTGAAGACGATCGCGGGCTACCTGGGGGACGCCTACGAGGTGGAGTCCTCCATGGGCCACATCCGTGACCTGCCGCAGCCCTCCGAGCTGCCCACGGACATGAAGAAGGGCCCGTACGGCAAGTTCGCGGTGGACGTGGAGCACGAGTTCGACCCGTACTACGTGGTGAACCCGGACAAGAAGAAGAAGGTCACCGAGCTCAAGCGCAAGCTGAAGGACGCGGACGCCCTCTACCTCGCCACCGATGGGGACCGCGAGGGCGAGGCCATCGCGTGGCACCTGCTGCAGGTGCTCAAGCCCAAGGTGCCCGTCTACCGCCTGACGTTCCCCGAGATCACCAAGGAGGCCATCGAGCGCGGCTTCGGCCAGCTGCGGGACATCGACCAGGACCTCGTGGACGCCCAGGAGACCCGCCGGATCCTGGACCGGCTCTACGGCTACGAGATCTCGCCGGTGCTGTGGCGCAAGGTGGCCGCGGGCCTGTCCGCGGGGCGTGTGCAGTCCGTGGCCACCCGTCTGGTGGTCCAGCGCGAGCGTGAGCGGATCGCGTTCGTGCCCGCCGACTACTGGGACCTCACGGGCCAGTTTTCCCGCCCCGAGGGCCAGGACGCCGGGCGCGCGTTCTCCGCGCGGCTGAGCTCCGTGGACGGCCGCCGGGTGGCCACGGGCAAGGACTTCGACGACCGCGGCCAGCTCAAGTCCCCGTCCTCCGGCAACGCCCCGGTCACGCTGGACGAAGCGGTGGCGACGGCGCTCGCGGCCGGCCTGCAGGACGCGCGCTTCTCGGTCCGTTCGCTGGAGACCAAGCCCTACACACGCCGCCCCGCGGCACCGTTCACCACCTCCACGCTGCAGCAGGAGGCCGCGCGCAAGCTGCGCTTCACGTCCCGCACCACCATGCGCGTGGCGCAGCGGCTGTACGAGAACGGCTACATCACGTACATGCGAACGGACTCGGTGGCCCTGTCCGACCAGGCCGTCAACGCCGCCCGCGCGCAGGCCAAGGAGCTCTACGGCCCGGAGTTCGTGCCGTCCTCCAAGCGCGTGTACGCCTCCAAGTCCAAGAACGCGCAGGAGGCCCACGAGGCCGTGCGCCCCGCCGGGGACACCTTCCGCACGCCCTCCCAGGTGCGCTCGCAGCTGTCCGTGGACGAGTACAAGCTCTACGAGCTGATCTGGAAGCGCACCGTGGCCTCCCAGATGCAGGACGCCAAGGGCGACACCGCCACGGTGCGCCTGGGCGCCACGGCCACCTCCGCCGCCGGTGAGCACGCCGGGGCCGACGCCGAGTTCTCGGCCTCCGGAACCGTCATCACCTTCCGGGGGTTCCTGGCCGCGTACGAGGAGGGCCGGGACGTGAACCCGGACCTCACCGCGGACTCCGGCAAGAAGGGCGCGAAGGACGAGGACAAACGCCTGCCCGTGATGGCCGAGGGCGACGCCCTGGACGCCTCCGAGGTCACCGCGGACGGGCACACCACCACCCCGCCGGCCCGATACACCGAGGCCTCGCTGGTGAAGACCCTGGACGAGCTGGGCATCGGACGCCCCTCCACGTACGCCGCCACGATCTCCACGATCATGGACCGCGGCTACGTGCAGGTGCGCGGTTCCGCCCTCATCCCGTCCTGGCTCGCGTTCTCCGTGGTGCGCCTGCTGGAGGAGCACTTCTCCGACTACGTGGACTACGACTTCACGGCGGAGCTCGAGGACGACCTTGACCGGATCGCCCGCGGCGAGGCCGAGCGCGTGAAGTGGCTCTCGGGCTTCTACTTCGGGGAGAACCCGTCCGAGCCCGGGCTCAAGCCCATCGTGGAAGACCTCGGGGAGATCGACGCCCGCGCGGTGAACTCCATCCCGATCACGGACGAGATCACCCTGCGCGTGGGCAAGTACGGCCCCTACCTGGAGTCCGGCGGCACCGTGGACCCGGAGACCGGGGAGATCACGGATCCCGTGCGCGCGAACGTCCCCCTGGACCTCGCCCCGGACGAGCTCACGCCGGAGAAGGCGCAGGAGCTCATGGAGATCGGCAAGGCGGACGGCCGGGAGCTCGGCGTGAACCCGGAGAACGGGCGCACCATCGTGGCCAAGGACGGCCGCTACGGCCCCTACGTCACCGAGATCGTGCCCGAGCCCACGCAGGAGGAGCTCGACGCGATCCCCACCGAGTACTACAAGAACGGCAACCCCAAGCCCAAGAAGATCGAGAAGCCCAAGCCGAACACGGCCTCGCTGTTCTCGTCCATGAACCTGCAGGACATCACGCTCGACGACGCCCTGAAGCTGCTGTCCCTGCCGCGTGAACTCGGCCAGGACACGGACGGTGAGACCATCACGGTGCAGAACGGGCGCTACGGGCCGTACCTGAAGAAGGGCTCGGACTCCCGCTCGATCTCCTCCGAGGACCAGATCTTCACGATCACCCTGGAGGAGGCCAAGACCATCTACGCGCAGCCCAAGCAGCGCGGCCGGCAGGCCGCGCGACCGCCGCTCGCGGACCTGGGCGCGGATCCCCTCACGGAGAAGCGCATGGTCATCAAGGAGGGCCGCTTCGGCGCGTACATCACTGACGGCGAGACCAACGTGACCGTGCCGCGTGCAGAGGCGATCGAGCAGATCACCGCGGCCCGGGCCTCCCAGCTGCTCGCGGAGAAGCGCGCCAAGGGCCCCGCCCCGGCCAAGGCCCCGGCGCGCTCGCGGGCCAAGAGCTCGACCGCCAAGAGCTCCACCGCGAAGAAGCCCGCGGTCAGGAAGCCGGCGGCGAAGAAGCCCGCCGCCAAGAAACCGGCCGCCCGGAAGACGGCCGCCACCAAGTCCGCCGCGAAGTAGCGTCCACCGTCCGCCCGGCATTCTTGGGGCCAACCGTCTGGTTCGCGCTCCGAGCTGGGCCGGGCACCGCACGTCTGCGAAAGTAAGGAACACCCATGAGGCTCTCCGTCCTGGACGTCGGCTCCAACACGGTGCACCTGCTCCTGCTGGACGTCTACCCCGGCTCCCGCCCGGAGCCTTACGCGTCCCACAAGGTGGCACTGCGGCTGGTGGACTACCAGGACGAGGACGGGCGGATCACGGACGAGGGCCGGGACCTGCTCACGTCCTTCGTGGTGGAGGCCCGGGACTTCGCGGTGGAGCACCGCGCGGAGGACCTGCTGGCGTTCGCCACCTCGGCCATCCGTGAGGCCACGAACGGCAACGACGTGCTGGAGCACGTGCAGTCCACCTCGGGGGTGACGCTCACGGAGCTGTCCGGGGACCAGGAGGCCGCCATCACGTTCTCCGCGGTGCGCCGCTGGTTCGGGTGGAGCGCGGGGCGCATCCTGGACTTCGACATCGGGGGCGGCTCGTTCGAGATGGCGATCGGCACCAATGCGCTGCCCACGGTGGCCACCTCCGTGCCGCTGGGCGCGGGTCGGCTGTACCGGGCGTACCTGGCAGGGTCCGACGTCGCCTCGCCCGCCCAGTTCAAGGCCCTGCGCAAGCACGTGCGCACCACCCTGCGCCCTGCCGTGGACCGGATCGCAGGGGGTGGGCACCCGAACCTCGTGGCGGGAACCTCCAAGACCTTCCGCTCCCTCGCCCGGATCTGCGGTGCGGCACCGTCTGCCCAGGGGCCGTACGTGGAGCGGCTCATGCACCTGGAGGACCTGCGGCTGTGGACCCGTCGCATGGAGGCCATGACCGTGGGTGAGCGTGCGGATCTGCCGGGAGTTTCCGAGCACCGCGCTGCCCAGGTGGTGGCCGGGGCGATCGTCGCGGAGACCGCGATGGACATGCTGGCCGTGGACACCGTGCAGATCTCCCCGTGGGCACTGCGGGAGGGTCTGATCCTGCGCCGCATGGACCGCCTGGCCCGGGACGCCACGAGCGAGACCGTCAACCCGAAGGACCTGGTGAACCGCCGATGAGCGAGACCCCCGCCGTCTACCGCCCGCACGTGGCGCTGTCCACGAGCTCGTTGTACCCCCAGGGCGTCCCGGAGACCTTCGAGGCCGCCACACGCCTGGGCTACGACAGCGTGGAGGTGCTGGTGACCCACGAGCGCATGAGCCAGCTGACCCACCAGCTGCTGGACAGCGTGCAGAAGTACCAGATCCCCATCTCCACCATCCACGCGCCCACGCTGCTGTTCACCCAGCAGGTGTGGGGCAAGTCCTGGACCAAGATCCAGATGGCCGCGAAGCTCACCCACCAGGTGGGCGCAGAGGTGGTGGTGGCCCACCCGCCGTTCCGGTGGCAGCGCAAGTACGCCAAGAACTTCGTGGCCGGGGTCCGGGAGGTCTCCCGCATGACGGACACCAAGATCTCCGTGGAGAACATGTACCCGTGGCGCGTGGCCGGGCGGGAGGCAGTGGTCTACTCCCCGCACTACAGCCCGCTGGGCCAGGACTACGATTGGGTCACGTGGGACTTCTCCCACGCCGCCACCGCCAAGATGGACTCCCTCGCGGCCGTGAAGGAGCTCGGGTCCCGGCTGGGCCACGTGCACCTCACGGACGGGTCCGGGGAGACGCTCGCGGACGAGCACCTTCTCCCGGGCCACGGTGTGCAGCCGGTCGCGCAGACCCTCGAATACCTGCGCGACCAGCGCTGGCAGGGCGTGGTGGGTGTGGAGGTCTCCACGCGCAAGTGCGAGACCCCGGAGCAGCGCGACGAGTGGCTTGCGGAGTCCCTGGACTTCGCCCGCCGTCACATGACGGTCCAGGGCTGAGGTGTCCGCCCGGAACGGGCACTGTCATTTGGCGAACCGCGCGCTCGCACCGGCAGCGCGGCCGTGGACGCAGCCGGGCGACGTCGCTGGGCCGGCACCGCGCGCGGGGACGGCCCCGCGGTTGCGAACCTACCCCTGCAGGCGCTCCCCGATCCGCCGGGAGATGGCGGAGACGAGGAACGTCAGGAAGACCACGTGGAACCCCATGGCCACGACCACCAGCGCGCGGGCCGTCTGCCCCACGGGGTGGATGTCCCCGTAGCCGATCGTGGCCAGGGTGACCACCGTGAAGTACAGCGCGTCGGTGCGCGTCTCCAGCCCCTCGAACTGGCCGGGAATCATGGACACCGCATGGAACGACAGGGCGATCACGGCCACGGCCACCATGAGCAGCAGGAACAGCCGGCCCACGGGGTCGTCCCCGCGGCGCAGGTGGCGGATGATCACCGCACCCACCACGGCCAGCCCCAGCAGTGAGGCGATGATGCGTCCCACCAGGTCGCGGTCCGGGTCCAGGGGGATCGCGTAGTACGTGGCGGTCACCGCCAGCAGCCCGATCACGGCCCGGACGGGGCGGATGGAACTGGTCAGACCGCGCCCGTGGGAACCACGCCGCGGGTGGGACGGGGGCTGCGTCTCAGACTGCTCCGAGGACATCGCGCACCTCCTGCCTCACCGGCGGACACGGAGCCGGCACGAGCAGACGCGGCGCGGCATCCGCGGACGCGGCGGAGCGGCGCTGCCCGACGCTCTGGTCGGCGCTGCACCCCCGCGAGGCACGGTGGAGGGAAGAGGACACACGGACTCCTGACTCGATGCGTGGTGTGCTGGGCCCAACCCTAATCGGGCCAACCCGCGAACGCCCCCGGTGCGTCTGCAGCTCCGCGGACTCCGTCAACGCCTCCGGTGTGCCCCGCGAACGCCCCCGGTGTGCCCCGCGCGGAAGGGACCGTCCGAGGTGGCCAGCGCGGCGACCTCGGGGACCGCCGGTGTGCCCCGTGCGGAACGGGCCGTCCTCCCTGGGTCCCGGAACTCTCACGGGCCACGGAGCACCCCCGCTCGCGGGCCCCCGGCGCGGCGCGGTACCGTCGAGGGAGCTTCCCGACCACCACAGCCCGTGAACGGCGCCACCCGGCGTGCCCGCGGGGCCCGAGAGGATGAGACACCATGGCTGAGCTGACACTGACGTTCCTCGGAGCCGGTTCCATGAACGGCTCCATCCTGCGCGGCGTGCTGGCCGCGGGCACGGAGGCGGGCGGCGTGCGCGCGACGACCCGTTCGGCGGCGTCGGCGGAGGCCCTGCACCGGGAGACCGGCGTGGAGGTCTTCGCTGGCGAGTCGGACCCGGAGGCCAACCGGAAGGCCGTGGCGGGCGCGGACATTGTGCTGCTGGGCGTGAAGCCCTACGCCATCCTCGACCTGGCCCGTGAGGTCGCGCCCGCGCTGGACCCCTCCACGGTGGTGGTCTCCGTGGCCGCGGGCGTCACCCTCGACGCGCTGCAGCGGGCTCTGCCGGACGGCCAGCCCGTGGTGCGCTGCATGCCCAACACGCCGTCCAGCGTGGGCCGCGGCGCGCTGTCCGTGACGCCGGGGGAGCACACCTCGGCGGAGCAGCTCGCGCAGGTCAAGGACGTCCTCTCCACGGTGGGCACCGTGGTGGAGGTCCCCGAGCACCTGATCCGCGCGGTC
>NZ_JASDCY010000082.1:0-8905 GCF_030407675.1 Kocuria sp. APC 4018
CCCGCGCGGCCCTGGCGCATCACGGCCGCCGTCCTCGCCGTGCTCCTCATCCTGGTGCTCGCGGGAGGCGCCTGGGCGTACTGGCGCCCCCTGTCCGAGCACGACACCGCCCGGCTCACCGCGCGCGCCACGGTCGAGTCCGTGCGGAGCGAGCTGACCCCGGATCCTGCCGTGCTTCCCGACGACGCCCTGGCTCAGCAGCTGGATGCCCTCGGTCCCGCGGCCACACCCGCGCAGCAACGACGCCTCGACGAACAGGGCGGGCAGTGGAACCCTCCGGCTGATCTGGCGGACGCCGCGGACCGGATGGCCCGCCTGTCCGTCGCAGCACCGGACGAGGAACTGGCCGGGAACACGGCCTCCGTGGCCGCGTCCTGGTGGGCCGCGCAGCAGAGCATGGGCGCGGAAACTCCCGCGCAGGCGCCCGACTCTCCGCTCGACACCGCCGGGGGCCCCTCCGGCGAGGGGGCGGGCCCGGCGACGGGCGGCCCGGGTGACTCCGGCCGGGGAACGAGCCCTGCCGCCGTGCCAACGAGTTCCTCCGGCGGGACGGGTTTTGACTCCGCACGTCCCGGGGCCATGCCGGGCACCGCGGATGCCGGCTCCCCCACCGGAACAGAGGCCCCGTGCCAGGAGGACCTGCTCGCCGCTGCGACCGCCCTGGACCGCTCCGCGTTCACCGCCGAGGCCGCCACCGCCGTGATGGCTGACGGTCCCGCCCGGGACACCGTGACCACCGTGGCGAACGACGTTCGCGCCACGCTGTCCCAGCCCCGGGTCGAGCCCCTGCTGGCGTGCGAGCCGTCACCCGTGGCGGCCCGGCACGACCTCCCCCGTGACCTGGCGGTGGAACCGGCGCGGAGCGTGGGACTGACGCAGCAGGAGACGGCACGCGCGCTGCTGGCCGCGGCGGCGTCGTCGCCCTCCGAGGACCGCGTGTGGCTGCTCACGGCCCTGCGGGACACCGTCCGCACGGCACAGGCCCTTGCTCCGCAGGAACCGGTGCCCGTGCTTCCCGCCGCGCCCTGAGTACGCACGGCCCTGAGCCCGCGCGGGGCCACGGACCTCACGAGCCGGAGACCACGTCCCACCCCAGTTTGACGATCAGCGCGGTGACCACCACGAAGAACACGACCCTGATGAAGGAGCTGCCCCGCGCCACGGCCGTGCGCGCGCCGAGGTAGCCGCCGGTCATGTTGCTCAGCCCAAGCACCAGACCCAGCCCCCACAGGACGGAGCCGTGGGCCGCGAACACGGCCAGCGCCCCGAGGTTCGTGGCCAGGTTCACGATCTTGGCCTTCGCGCTGGCCTCCAGGAAGCTGTACCCCAGCACGGACACGAGCGCGATGATAAGGAAGGATCCGGTGCCGGGGCCCATGACACCGTCGTAGAAGCCGATCAGCGCACCCAGCGCCACGGCCCGGGCGTAGTGGTGCGCGCCCGTGTGGCGCAGCTCGGTGAGCTGGCCCATGGACGGACGCGCCACCGTGAACACGAGCACCGCGATCAGTGCCAGCACGATGATCGGCGTGAACACGGACTCGGGCAGGGCCGCGGCCACCGCCGCGCCCCCGCCCGCCGCGAGCGCGGCCACCGCCGCCATCGGCAGCGCCGTGCGCAGGTCCGGGCGCACCCTGCGGTAGAAGGTCACCGCTGAGGTGGCCGTTCCGAACACGGAGCCCATCTTGTTGGTGGCCAGCGCCTGGACCGGGCTCAGTCCCGGGATCATGAGCGTGACCGGCAGCTGCAGCAGACCGCCGCCACCCACCACGGCGTCGATGAAGCCCGCGGCCAGACCGGTGACCATGAGCAGGGCGATCAGCCCGGGAGTTGCCGACTCCAGCCCGGAGCCGCTGAGGAACGAGGCATCCACCGTCCGTGCGTCGCGCGTCCGCTACAGGGACTCGGCTGCGGGGCCGTTCTGACCCTGCAGCTCGGCGGTGATCTCCGCGACCACCTGGTCCCGCCGGATGTCCCGGCTGGTGCCGCTGCGGCGGTCCTTGAGCTCGAGCAGGCCGTCGGCCAGCCCCCGCCCCACCACGAGCACCGTGGGCACACCGAGCAGCTCGGCGTCCCGGAACTTCACGCCCGGGGAGACCTTGGGACGGTCGTCGAAGAGCACGCTGATGCCCGCGGCCTCGAGGTGCGCCACGATCTCCTCGGCGGCCTCCAGCACCTCCGGACCCTTGCCCGTGGCCACCACGTGGAGGTCCGCGGGGCTGAGATCGCGCGGCCACAGCAGGCCGTTGTCGTCGTGGTAGAACTCCGCCACGGCCGCGAGCGCCCGGGTGACCCCGATGCCGTAGGAGCCCATGGTCACGGTGACCAGCTTGCCGTTGCTGTCCAGCACCTTGAGGCCGAGTGCCTCCGCGTACTTGCGGCCGAGCTGGAACACGTGGCCCATCTCCATGCCACGGGCGATCTCCAGCGGCCCGGAGCCGTCCGGTGCGGGATCGCCGTCGCGGACCGTGCAGGCCTCCAGAGTTCCGTCCCACGTGAAGTCGCGCTCCGCCACGAGGTCGTACACGTGGGACTCCGCGACGTTCGCGCCCGTGATCCAACGCGTGCCGGGCACCACCCGGGGATCCACGAAGTAGGGGATGCGGGTCAGGGACTCGGCGCCGAGCAGCGGCTCGTCCCGGGTCAGTCCCGGACCGATGTAGCCCTTGACCAGTTCGGGGACGGCCCGCAGCTCGTCCTCCGTGGCGGCCGCGACCTCCAGCTCACCCCCCTCGCCGAGGGCCTCGCCGATGCCGGCCTCCACCCGCTTGAGGTCGATGTCCCGGTCCCCGGGAATGCCCACGGCCACGAGCTGTCTGCGTCCCTCCGGCAGGGAGACGGAGAGCACCACGTTCTTGAGGGTGTCCGCCGCGGTCCAGGGCTCGCCCTCGCGGGGGTGCAGCTCGTTGGACCGGGCCACGAGGGTCTCGATCGTGGGGCTGTCCGGAGTGCGGTGCACCTGTGCGGGCGGTGCGTCCGCGTAGTCCACGGACTCCGGGACCACGGTGGTCACGGCCTCCACGTTCGCGGCGTACCCGCCGGCGGAGCGGACGAAGGTGTCCTCGCCGACCGCCGAGGGGTGCATGAACTCCTCGGAGCGCGATCCACCCATGGCACCGGAGGTGGCGGAGACCGCCACCACGGGCAGCCCGAGCCGCTCGAAGATCCGCACGTAGGCCGCCCGGTGCTTGGCGTAGGACTCGTCCAGCCCGGCGTCGTCCACGTCGAAGGAGTAGGAGTCCTTCATGATGAACTCGCGCCCGCGCAGCAGACCGGCGCGGGGACGGGCCTCGTCACGGTACTTGGTCTGGATCTGGTAGAGCATCGCGGGCAGGTCCTTGTAGGACGAGTACATGTCCTTGACCAGCAGCGTGAACATCTCCTCGTGCGTGGGCGCCAGGAGGTAGTCCGCGCCCTTGCGGTCCTGCAGCCGGAAGAGGTTCTCGCCGTACTCGGTCCAGCGGTTGGTGGCCTCGTACGGCTCACGCGGCAGCAGCGCCGGGAAGTGGACCTCCTGGGCGCCGATCGCGTCCATCTCCTCGCGGACGATCTTCTCGACCCTGCGCAGCACGGCCAGGCCCAGGGGCAGCCACGTGTAGATGCCGGGGGCGGCGCGGCGGATGTAGCCGGCGCGCACGAGCAGCTTGTGGCTGTCGACGTCGGCGTCCACCGGATCTTCACGCAGGGTGCGCAGGAACAGGGAACTGAGGCGAAGCGGCACGAATAGGTCCTAACCGCCCGTGACCGGGCCGATCGAAGCTGCTGATGTCTGCGGCGAGTCTATCGCTGTGGCGCGTCCCGGGGGTCAGCCCCACCGTGCTCACAGGAGCACGGTGGCGAAATCCCCGTGACGGTGGAACCCCACACGGCGGTAGGTGGCCAGCGCGGGGGCGTTGTAGTCGTTGACGTAGAGGCTCACGGTTGGGGCCTGCCGCCGGGCCATGGCCACGGTCGCGGCCATGCAGGGGACGGCGAGGCCCTTGCCCCGGTGCTCGGGGGCCACCCACACCCCCTGGATCTGGCACACCCCGCCGTGCAGAGAGCCGATGTCGGCCTTGAACACCACGTCCCCGCGGTGGTCGGCGAGCACCGCGGTGCGACCGTCGCGCAGCAGGGACCGGATCCGCTCCCGGTAGCCGTGGGCGCCACTGCCCAGGGGCGAGTAGCCGACCTCCTCGGTGAACATGGCGGCCGCCGCGGGGAGCACCCGCTCGAGGTCCGCCTCGCTCCCCCAGTGCACGGAACTCGCGGGGCCGGCGAGCAGGCGGGGGTCGGGGTCTCGGTCCATGACCAGCAGGGGCTGCACTGGACGCACGTCGAACGGCGCGGGCCACGAGTCCCGCAGCCGCTCCCACAGTCCGAGCACCGGCTCTGCCGGGCCGAAGAACGAGGCGAAGCGGGGCCCGCCCCGGGCCAGGGCGTCCGCCACGAGGTCCGTTCCCCGCTCGTCCAGCACCACGGGGACCACGTTGGTCCCGGCCCAGCACGCACCCACGAGTTCCCCCGAGGGTGCGGCCACCCCGTACACCGGCGGGCGGCGGGCCCCGGAGGCACGAACCCGCTGCACGTGCGACGCCACGAACACGGAGGCCACCGGGTCCTGCGCGAGAAGCCGGTCCAGTGCCGCGGGGTCCACGGCGGCGGGTGCGAGCGCCCGCGCGCCCCGACGCCGGATCACCCGGCGGTCACGACCGGGGAGCCCTCCACGGGCTGGCCGTTCTCGTCCAGCTCCATGCTCTCGGCCATCTCGTTGGCCTGGGCCAGCAGGGTCTCCACGATCTGGTCCTCGGGAACGGTCTTGACGACCTCGCCCTTGACGAAGATCTGGCCCTTGCCGTTGCCCGAGGCCACCCCGAGGTCCGCCTCGCGGGCCTCGCCCGGCCCGTTCACCACGCAGCCCATCACGGCCACGCGCAACGGCACGGTGAGGTGCGCGAGCCCCTCGTTGACCTCCTCCGCGAGCTTGTACACGTCCACCTGCGCACGCCCGCAGGACGGGCACGAGACGATCTCCAGCTTGCGCGGGCGCAGTCCGAGGGACTGCAGGATCTGGTTGCCCACCTTGACCTCCTCCACGGGAGGGGCGGACAGGGACACGCGGATGGTGTCCCCGATGCCCTGGGACAGCAGGATGCCGAACGCGGTGGCGGACTTCACGGTGCCCTGCAGCGCAGGCCCGGCCTCCGTGACACCGAGGTGCAGCGGCCAGTCCCCGCGCTCCGCGAGCAGCTGGTAGGCCCGCACCATGGTGACGGGGTCGTTGTGCTTCACGGAGATCTTGAAGTCGTGGAAGTCGTGCTGCTCGAAGAGGGATGCCTCCCACACGGCGGACTCCATGAGCGCCTCGGGGGTGGCCTTGCCGTACTTCTCCAGCAGCCGCTTGTCCAGGGAGCCCGCGTTCACGCCGATCCGGATGGACACCCCGGCGGCCTCCGCGGCGCGGGAGATGCCCTCGATCTGGTCGTCGAACTTGCGGATGTTGCCCGGGTTCACGCGGACACCGGCGCACCCGGCGTCAATCGCGGCGTAGACGTACTTGGGCTGGAAGTGGATGTCCGCGATCACCGGAATCGGGGACTTCTTCGCGATGATCGGCAGGGCGTCGGCGTCGTCCTGGGACGGGCACGCCACGCGCACGATGTCGCAGCCCGCGGCGTTGAGCTCCGCGATCTGCTGCAGCGTGGCGTTGATGTTGGTGGTGGGGGTGGTGGTCATCGACTGCACGCTGATGGGCGACTCCGAGCCCACTCCCACGGATCCCACCCGGATCTGACGGGTTGTGCGCCGCGGGGACAGAACGGGCTGGGGCGCTGCGGGCATGCCGAGATTGACCGACGTCACGTGTTTCCTCCAGGGGAATCGACCTGCGGGGCCCGAGTCGCGCGCCCCGCGAACGTTGCTCCCCCCATTGTGCCCCACTCCTCCGACGTGGCTGACGCCCGCCGGTCGTCGGCATAACGACGCCGCCCCCGGCCACGCGCGTGCGTGGCCGGGGGCGGCGTCGAGCCCGGGACGGAAAGTCACCGGCGCATGATCTTGCGTGCGAGCCAGTTGCCGAAGAACTGCACGAGCTGGACCAGGATGATGATCACGATCACCGCGGCCCACGTGACCTGGTCGTTGAAGCGCTGGTAGCCCAGGCGCAGGGCGAAGTCGCCCAGACCGCCGGCACCGATCGCCCCCGCCATCGCGGACATGTCCGTGATGCCGATGACCAGGAAGGTGTAGCCCAGCACCAGGGGGCCGAGCGCCTCGGGGAGCACCACCGTGGTGATGATCTTCCACCGCGAGACCCCCATGGACCGGGCGGCCTCCACGACCCCCGGGTCCACGGTCATGAGGTTCTGCTCCACGATCCGCGCCACGGCGAACGTGGCGCCGATGGTCATGGCGAAGATCGCGGCGTTGGGCCCCAGCCGGGTGCCCACCACCGCCTCCGTGACCTGCCCCAGTGCCGCGAGCAGGATGATGAACGGGATGGGTCGCACGAAGTTCACCAGCAGGTTCAGCACGGTGAACACCGCGCTGTTCGCCAGGATGTTGCCCCGGCGTGTCACGTAGAGCCCCACGCCCACCGCGAGGCCCAGGAGCCCCGCGAGGACCAGGGTCACCGAGACCATGTAGAGCGTCTGCCCGGTTGCCTGCAGCAACTGCGGGCCGAGAGTGGACCAGTCCATTACTCGGACACCTCCTGGACCGTGGTGACCGCGCGCAGGGCCTCGATGGCCCGTGACACGGCGTCGTCGGGCCCGTCGAGGGACAGCGTGAGCGTCCCGAACGTGTGTGACTGCAGGATGGAGATCCCGCCGAACGCGATCTCGAAGGCCACGCCGTCCCGCGCGGCGTCGGAGAGCACCGAGCCGATCCTGTTGCGGTCGGTGACGTCCACGAGCACGAGCCGGCCCGGGTGCTCCGCCCGGAGCTTGGCGAGCTCGTCCTCCTGCGGCACGGTGCGCATCACGGAGGACACGAACTTGCGGGTGGTCTCCGCCCTCGGGTGCGCGAAGAGCTCCGCGGTGGTCCCGGTCTCCACGACCCGCCCGGAGTCCATGACCGCCACACGGTCGGCGACGGCGCGCACCACGTCCATCTCGTGGGTGATCAGCACGATCGTGATCCCCAGCTCACGGTTGACGCGTCGCAGCAGGCTCAGGACCTCCTGCGTGGTCTCCGGGTCCAGTGCGGACGTGGACTCGTCCGCGAGCAGCAGCTCGGGGTTGGTGGCGAGCGCTCGCGCGATGCCCACCCGCTGCTTCTGGCCGCCCGAGAGCTGCTCGGGGTAGTTGCCAGCGCGCTCGGTGAGCCCCACGAACTCGAGCAGCTCTGCCACCCGCGCCCTGCGGTCCTCCGGCTTCCACCCGGCCCGTTTGAGCGGGAACTCGATGTTGCCGGCCACGGTGCGGGACGTGAACAGGTTGAACTGCTGGAAGATCATCCCGATGTCCCGGCGGATCGGGGCCAGCTGGGTCTCGCTGCGGCCGTCCACCTGGCGGCCGGCCACCTGCAGGCTGCCGGACGTGATGGGTTCCAGGCCGTTGATGAGGCGCACCAGCGTGGACTTGCCGGCACCCGAGTAGCCGATGACGGCGAAGATCTCCCCGCGCCGGATGTCCAGGTCCACGGAGTCCACGGCGGTGACCGTGCGCGTGCGGCGCTTGGAGCCGGTCACGAAGACCTTGCTGACGTCCCGGAAGCTGACCAGTGTCTGCGCCTCGGGCGCCGGGCTCACTTGCTCTGCCCCTTGAGGTCCTCGGAGTAGCGGGACAGCAGGTCCTTGAGCTCCTGCTGGTCCACCTCGGTGGGCACCGCGGTGCCCTTGGTCTCCTGCTTCTCGGCCTCCAGCACCTTGTCGTCGTAGTAGAAACCCGCAACCTTCTTGAGGGTCTCGTTCTCCGCATTGGCCTGCGTGGCGGCGAAGATGTTGTCGTACACCTTGGCGCTGTCCGCGGTGGGGTCGTCCTGGGCCAGTGCCTTGTTCGGGTCCAGCCCGGCGCGGTCCAGGAAGTCGTTGTTCACCACGGAGGCGGCCACGGAATCCATGGACAGCACGGTCTGC
Organism: Kocuria sp. APC 4018; assembly: GCF_030407675.1. Taxonomy (NCBI): domain Bacteria; kingdom Bacillati; phylum Actinomycetota; class Actinomycetes; order Micrococcales; family Micrococcaceae; genus Kocuria; species Kocuria sp. APC 4018. The sequence continues at coordinate 8,057 of NZ_JASDCY010000082.1, forward strand.
TCCGCGGAGACGGGGCGGACCTTCACCTTGGACTTCTCGGTGTCCACGTCCTGCTCGGTGGGGGCGATCGTGTCCTTGGTGAAGGTCACCAGGCCCTGCTGCTCCAGCAGGCTCAGCGCCCGGGAGAGGTTGATGGAGTCGTTGGGAACGGCGATCTCGTCCCCGTCCTTGAAGTCGGCCACGGACTTCACGGACTTGGAGTACAGCCCCAGCGGGAAGATGGACGTGGAGCCCACGGGGGTGATCGTGTCACCCGAGTTGTTGTTGTAGTCCGCCAGGTAGGCGATGTGCTGGAACCAGTTCATGTCGATGTCCCCGCTCTTCAGGGCGGGATTCGGCTGGCTGTAGTCGCTGAAGTCCACGAACTCCACGGTGACGTCGTTCTGCGCCGCCACCTCCTTGAACGCATCCTGGACGGGGGTGGCGCCCACGATGCCGATGGTGATCTTGCCGTCGGCCATGGGATCGGTGTTCTCGGGGCCGCCGCACGCGGTGAGGGTCAGGCCCAGGGTGGTGGCCAGTACAACGGGGATCAGGCGCTTGCTTCGCACGGTGATGCCTTTCCAGGGTCGGGATACGGATGCGCGGAGCAAACAGTCCCACCTGGATGAGGGCAATGATCAGACACGTGCCATTCGAGGAAAACCGCACTTGCCGTGATCTGTTCGAACCGCGGCCGGATGGTCATCTGGGGCACCCCGCTACGGGAGAGGGTTGCCGTCCGGCCAGCCAGAGCTTCGCGCCGGATCTCGTCATCCGCCCAGAACTGTAGCACGGTGCTCGCAGGTTCCCGTACCGCCGGACGACGCCGCCCGGTCCGCCCCCGTCCGCACGGCGTCATCGCGTGCC
>NZ_JASDCY010000083.1:0-7638 GCF_030407675.1 Kocuria sp. APC 4018
GGTGGCCGCCACGAGCCGCACGGGGGCGGCACGGGGATCACCCCGGCGGACGTACAGGGCCTCGTGGATCGCCTCGATCGTCTCGTCCGAGATTCCCCGGTGCAGCTGCGGCTGGGACGCGTTGAGCCGGTCCCGCTCGGCCTCCGGGAGGGACCGGAAGTGGTCCAGGTAGTCCGGGGAGGTCAGCTCCAGGGAGAGCTTGGAGTACTCCATGGGGTAGAAGCGCGGCGAGCGCGTGATCCAGTCCACCGCGGGACCGTCCGGGGTGGTGAGCAGGTCCAGGAATACCTCGGCCGCGGACTGGCCCGAGCCCACCACACTCACGTGCTCCCGGCCCACCAGGTCCTCGCGCCGCGTGAGGTACTCACCCGCGTGCACCGCGGCCCCGGAGACCTCCGAGAGCTGTGCGGGCACCTGCGGGACGGTGCCGGTGCCCACCACCAGGTGGCGGGCCCACCACACGTGGCGCTCACCGTGCGAGTCCACCTCCACGCACCACGGGCCCTCACCGGCGGGCCGGGTGACCCCCACGACCCGGTGGCCCCAGTGGACCCCACGCACGCGCTCGGCGGCCCAGCGGCAGTACGCGTTGTAGTCCCGCCGCAGCGGGTAGAAGGACTCCCGCACGTAGAACGGGTACAGCTGGCCCGTCTCCTTGAGCCACTGCAGGAACGAGAAGCGGGACGTGGGATCCGCCATGGTCACCAGGTCCGCGAGGAACGGGACCTGCAGGGTGGCGTCCTCGAACAGCAGCCCGGGGTGCCAGTCGAAGCCGTCGGCGGCGTCCAGGAACGCGGCGCGCACGTCGGCCAGGGGGTCGGCCAGGCACGCCAGACCCAGACCGAACGGGCCCACGCCCACGCACAGCAGGTCCAGGGGGTCCTCCGGGGTGCCCCGGTCCGTGGTCGCCGTGGGGCGGGGTGCGGCGGGAGCGGTGTCTCGGGGGTTCATGCGCAGGCCTTTCCGGTGTGCTCGCGGGTCAGCAGGGACAGGGCGGTCTCGTGGACCAGGTCCAGGACAGCCCGGACGTCATCGTCGGTGGTCTCGGGGTTCAGCAGGGTGAGCTTCAGGCACGGGCGACCCTCGATCTCCGTCTCGGCAACGGTGGCGCGGCCCGTGTCCCACACGGCGCGGCGGATCGCGCGGACCCAGCGGTCGGGGTCCTCCGGCCCGTCCTCCCGGGCCGGGGGCAGCCACCGGAAGAGCACCGTGCTCAGGGACGGCTCGCACACCAGCTCGAAGCGGGGGTCCGTTCGCAGCCCGTCCGCCGTGCGTGCGGCGAGGTCGATCACGGTGTCCAGCAGCCGTCCGATCGCGTCCGGGCCCAGGGTGCGCAGCGTGACCCACAGCTTGAGCGCGTCGAAGCGGCGGGTGGTCTGCAGGGAGCGGTCCACCTGGTTGGGCTCGGGGGTGTCCGCGGGGTTGAGGTACGCGGCGTGGTGCGTGCAGTGGCGCAGCGTGCGCCCGTCCCGCACAACCACCGCGGAGCAGCTGACCGGCTGGAACCAGGTCTTGTGGAAGTCCACGGTGACGGAGTCCGCACCCTCGATCCCCGCGAGCCGTTCCCGGTGGGCGGGGGAGACCAGCAGCCCTCCGCCGTAGGCGGCGTCCACGTGCAGCCAGATCCGCTGCGCCGTGCACAGCTCGGCGAGCTCCGGCAGGGGGTCGACGACCCCGCGGTCCGTGGTCCCCGCCGTGGCCACCACGGCCATCGGGGTCAGCGACTGCGCCTCGAGGTCGGCGACAACGCGCCGCAGGGCGGGCACGGACAGCATCCCGCGGTCGTCCACGGGCACGGGGACCACGCAGTCGTCGTCCAGCCCGAGCACGTGCGCGGCAGTGACCACGGAGAAGTGGCTCTCCGCGCTGGCCAGGATCCGCAACGACGCCGCCCGCACCGGTCGCGGGGCCGCTCCCGGAACGAGCGCGGAGCGTTCCAGGCACTCGTCGCGGGCCAGCATGAGGGCCTGCAGGTTGGAGGTGGTGCCGCCCGGGGTGAACATGCCGTCGGCGCCCTCGGGGAAGCCGATGCGCCCGGCGGTCCACGCGAGCAGCTGCCGCTCCATGACGGTGGCGGCCTTGGACTGGTCCCACGTGTCCAGGGACACGTTGACCGCGGCGGCCAGCGTCTCGGCGGCCACGGCGGGCACGGCCACCGGGCAGTTGAGGTGGGCGAGGGTGCGCGGGTGGTGGAACCACACCGCGTGGCGCAGCCACGTGCGGTCCAGCTCGTCCACGGCGGCGTCGAAGTCCGGCAGGGGCGAGTCGAGGTCCACGTGCGCGAGCTCCGCGGCGATCTGGGCGTGGGTCGCCGGCTCGTGGGGCTGCTCGGCCGAGGCCATGCGCGCGGCGCCGGCGGCCGCGGCCGTGGTGACGTCCCTCACGAGGTCCGCGACGGTGTCCTGGTGCAGCAGGGGTGAGCTCATGAAACGTGGCTTCTTTCCGTGGGGTGCACTCGTCAGGCGTAATAGGATACGAATCGGTATCCTATTCCACGACAGGTTAGGCTAACCTAAGAACATGTCGATGTGCACTCGCGGTCACGGCGCCGGGCGCGATGGGCAGGAACGGGGCGAGCACCCTGGACCTGATCCGCGCCGGGCGGCTGGAGCCATGCAGCCCACGGGTGCGGAGGCCCCCAGGACCGCCGCGCGGACACGCCCGCCGAGCAAGGAGAAACACCCCATGCCCCACTGGGAACGACTGGCCGTGCGCGCGCTCGGGGCCTCGGAGACCGTGCTGAGCGTGGTCGCCCGCGAGGACGTGAGCGACACCTACACGCGCATCACCGTGCGGGACGAGGGCTTTCTGGCCCGGCACACCCCGTTCCCCACTCTGTGGTTGCGACTGTGGTTCACGTCCGAGGGGAAGGACCACCAGCGGGCATTCACCGTGATCAATCCCCGTCCGGAGCAGGGCCTCTTCGACATGGAGTTCGCGCTGCACGAGGGTGCGGCCTCCGACTGGGCCCGCACGTGTGCGCCCGGGGACACCATCCGGGCCTCCCTGCTGGGCAGCACCCCGCCGTGGCAGCCCAAGCGCGCGCCGCGCCGCGCCTCCGCGGAGTCCCCCTCTCCGTCCCTCGACGCCGCCTTCAGCGGCCGGACCGTGATCGTGGGGGACCCGGCGAGCCTGCCGGCGGTCAACGCGATGCTCCCCGCACTGGAGTCCCAGGACGTGGAGGTGTGGTTCGGCTACCGCAACGCGCAGGACGAGGACCTCCCGCTCGCCGCCGCACCCCACCACACGGTGCGCCGGGTGCGCCACGACGGGGAGGGAGCCACCATGGCGGATGCCGTGCTCGCGGACTGGGATGCCCACCGTCCCACCGCGCAGGACCGATTCTGGATCGCCGTGGAGGCCTCGGAGAACCGGCGGCTGAGCACCACTCTGCGCTCCCACTACGGGGTTCCGCGCACCCACATCGACGCCACCGCCTACTGGAGGAACGCATGAGCACCCTGACAGCCCCCGAGCCCGTGGCAGCGGTGCGTTCCGGGAACCGGCCCTTCTGGCTGCTGCTGTGGGCCCTGTACACCACGCAGTTTATCGGGGCCTCGTTCCTCTCCACCGGGCTGGTGGGCATCCTGCGGGACGGCGGCACGGACCTCGGAACCCTGGGCATGCTGCAGCTGCTCGCGCTCGTGTGGCCGCTGAAGTTCCTGTGGGCGCCCCTGCTGGACCGCTGGTCCCCGGCGCGCTCCCGTGGGCACTACCGCACGTGGCTGCTCGTGCTGCAGCCGCTCATGGTGCTGTCCCTGCTGGCCATGGCGGTGTTCTCGGACCCCCAGGACGGTCTCGGCGTGATCATCCTGCTGGCCGCGGCCTTCGTGCTGTTCTCCGCCACCCAGGACATCGCCGCGGACGCGCTGTCCGTGCGCGGGCTCGAGCCCGAGCAGCACGATCTCGGTGCGGGCGTCCAGGTGGGGGCCAGCTACATCGGCACCGTGGTGGGCGGTGGCCTGGCGCTGCTCGTCTACGACGCGTGGGGCTGGCGCGCCGCGGTCGTGATGCTCGCGGCCTGCACCGCGGTGGCCATGGCCCCCGTGCTGCGCCACCGGGAGCAGGAGTACGCGCCCGTGGAGACGCGTCCCGCGGCCCTGTCCCGGATGTTCGGCGTGCTGTCCGTGCCCGGAGGCAAGCGGTGGGCACTCGTGGCGGTTCCGCTCGTGGCCCTCGGCTCGGCGGCCGTGTGGTCGCTCGTCACGCCCGCGCTCGTGGACGCCGGGTGGTCCCTGGGCTTCATCGGCACCGTGACCTCGGTGATCGCCGCGGCACCCGCTCTCGCGGCCGCCCTGATGGGTGGCCGGCTGTGCCGCACCCGTGGCCGCGGCGCCACCCTGCTGATCGGCGCGGCCATCCAGCTCTTCGGCGGAATCTGCTTCGTGCCCGTGGTCTGGTCCGGGGCGGAGCTCGCCCACGGCATGCAGGTGCTGCTGGGCATCGTGGGCGCGTGCTGCGTGCTCGCGGGCTACACCGTGATGAACACCGGCATCTACGCGGTCAACCTGGGGATCGCGCGCCCCGGTCACGCGGGCGCGGACTTCACCCTGCTGAGCTCGATCTCCATGCTGGGCGGGACCATCGGCGCCTCGGCGGGGCTGTTCATCGCCGGCGCCGGGGGCTACGGCACGGCCCTGGTCTTCGGCCTGCTCGTTGCCGTGGCCGGCGTGGTGACGTGCCGGACGCACCCGCTGCTCTCCGCGAGGCGCTGAACGACGCCGCAGCCGTCCGCGCCGCTGCTGGCCCACCGTGCGCGGGCCGCACCGCGGAGGAGCGTTCTCGTGCGGCACCGCTGGCGGCCGGCCCCGCGCGGACCGCACCGCGGTGGAACGGTTCCCGCACCGGACGAACGACGACGCCGCAGGGTCACCCCTGCGGCGTCGTCGTTCCGTGCGCGGTGCGGCTCAGTGGAACTCGGGCAGGCGCATCATGCCCTCCTGCACGGTGGTGGCGATCATGGTGCCGTCCCGCGTGAACATCTTCCCGATGGACAGCCCGCGCGCGGAGGACGCGCTCGGGGAGGTCTGGGTGTAGAGGATCCACTCGTCCGCGCGCGCGAAGCGGTGCCACCACATGGCGTGGTCCAGGGAGGCCACGTTCATGCCGCGCTCGCCCCAGGAGCGGCCGTGGCGGCGCAGGATGGGCTCCATCATCGTGTAGTCGGAGACGTACGCCAGGGCGGCACGGTGGATCTGGGGATCGTCCGGCAACGGTGCGAGGGCCTTGACCCACACGGCGTTGTAGGAGTCCTGCGATCCCTGCCACGGCAGGAACAGCGGCTCGGTGATGTAGCGCATGTCGAAGGGGCGTTCGAACGCCTGGGCGCGCGCCTCGGGGATGTCGAGGGCACCCATGGTCTCCCGCAGGGACGGCAGGGTCTCCGGGTCCGGGACGTTCTCCGGCATCTGGTCCTGGTGCTCCAGGCCCTCGGCGGGCTCCTGGAAGGAGGCGATCATCGACAGGATGGTCTTGCCCTCCTGGTAGGCGTGGATGCGGCGCGCGGAGAAGGAGCGTCCGTCTCGCACACGCTCCACCCCGAAGGTGATGGGCAGCTCGATGTCCCCGCCGCGCAGGAAGTACGCGTGCAGCGAGTGGATCGCCCGGCCCGGGTCCACGGTGCGCATGGCCGCCATCGAGGCCTGCGCGAGCACCTGCCCCCCGTACACGCGGGCGCGGGGGGTGGTGATGGTGCGTCCCACGAAGATGTCCTCCGTGGTGCGCGCACCGCCGCCGTCGGCGAGATCGAGCATGCGGATGAGGGCTTCCACGGGGTCTTGCGTCGGATCCAAAGTCATGGGCCCACTCTAAACCGGGCGGTGGATGTGGTGTGATGGACGCATGACTTCCCTCGACGTTCCCGTGCAGATGCGATTCTTCGACCAGGACCAGTACGGTCACATCAACAACGTGACCATGCTGCGCTACTTCGAGGACGCGCGCGTGCGGCTCACCGCCTCGCCCATCGCGAAGGACCCGGACCACGGGATCCCCGAGGACACCACGTTCCGGGAGTCCGTGGGCGAGCTGCGCACGGTGGTGGCCCACCAGAGCGTGGACTACAAGGAGCAGCTGTTCTTCCGCATGGACCCGGTGTACGTGCGCACGTGGATCTCGCGCATCGGCGGTTCCTCCTTCACCATCTCCTACCGGCTGCAGGAGGAGGACGGCTCCCACGTGTACGCGGAGGGGGAGTCCGTGATCGTGGTCATGGACCCCGAGTCGGGCAAGAGCGTCAAGCTCTCGGAGGACCACCGCGCGCTGCTGGCCTCGCTCGAGGACGACGTCAAGTACTCCCACGGGCAATGAGCGCCCCCCGAGATCCCGAGGCGGAGGGCTTCGCGCTGCTCGACCGGCAGGACGCCGCGGACCTGGCCACCTACCTGAGCCGCGCCCGCTCCGTGGACCCGCAGGCGGCCGTCCGGCTGCAGGGCCTGGACCGCGTGCTCGCGGTGTGGGTCTCGGTGATCCACCCCGCAGGACTGCTGGACACCGCACCCGTGGTGCTGGGGCTGCGGACCATGCAGCTGGCGGAGTCCACGGAGCTGGACCTCACCGTGGCGGCGTCGGCGGTCACGGACAGGTTGGCTCGGGTCGCGGGTGAGCCCCCGGCCGCCGGAGAGGAAGCGGTGTGGCTCAGCGCCCCGCCGCAGCAGGTCTCGGCCGCGTGGGCCGGGATCGTGGCACCGCGCACCGGCTGGAGCGCCGTGGGCTCCGTGGCTGCCCACCGCGTGCACGAGGTGGCCCGGCGGGGGATCCAGACCGTGGCGGACACCGTTCCGGCGGACTCCGGCGCGGCCGTGGTGCAGAAGGTGCGCTCCCGTGTGTGGGGCGCGTCCTCGGACTGGGGCCCGTTGGACGGCCCGGAGATTCCCGACGGCGCCGCCTTCGCCCTGGACGTGCTGGGCTTCCTCCCGTCCTCGGAGCCCGTGGTGCGGGTGGCCGTGGAGCAGACGGGGCAGTGGGCCCGGCTGAGCACGGGCGCGGGACACGTGCTCGTCAAGCTGCCCCGCTGAGCCGTTCACGGCAGCGGAGGATCCCACAGCAGCGGGCCGCACCCGGGAGCAGTTCCCGAGTGCGGCCCGCTGCGCTCTGCCGGGCGGCCGCACGACCTGCCCGTCCGAGGACGCGCCCGGTTCTCAGCCCGGGCGGTTGACCATGGCATGGGCGGCGCGGTCGAAGTAGTCCCACATGATGCCGTCGTGCAGCGGGGACAGCTCCAGGGTGTCCATGGCCGCGCGCATGTGCCGCAGCCATGTCTCGCGCGCCCACGTGTCCACGGGGAACGGGGCGTGGCGCATCCGCAGCCGGGGGTGGCCCCGCTGCTCCGAGTACGTGGTGGGCCCGCCCCAGTACTGCTCCAGGAACATCCGCAGCCGCTCCTCGGCCGGGCCGAGGTCCTGCTCCGGGTACAGGGCCTTGAAGTCCGGGTCCTCCGCCACGCGCGCGTAGAACTCGCGGGTGAGCTTCTCGAACGTCTCGTGCCCGCCCACCTGCGCGTAGAAGGAGTCCGACGACGCCGCCTCGGCCGCCTCCCGGGCGTCCCCCACCTGCCGCGGTGGCTGGGTCACGGACGGCCCGGCGGACCGGGACCCGACCGCTCCGAGCGTGAACGTGCGCCGTCCGCTCGGGGCGGCC
>NZ_JASDCY010000084.1:0-7444 GCF_030407675.1 Kocuria sp. APC 4018
TGAACCCGGTTTGCCGCGGCGCCCGCGCAGCCCTAGATTCGACGGGACAGCCCGAGCCCCCAGGAGGACGCATGACGCAGCCCGCAGCCCGGGTCCTCGTGCCCGCACGCCTGGCCAGCTCGGACGACCGGGACCCCCGCGTGGCCGGTGCCAACAGGATCTTCTCCGACGTCGTGGAACTCGTGCGGCTCGCCGGGATGGACCCCGTGGTGGTCACGGATCCGGACGCGGACCTCGGGGGCTGCGCGGGCTTGGTGCTGCCCGGCGGCGGAGATCCCGATCCGGCGCGCTACGGCGGCGCCATGTCCGCCGCCGTGTACGACGTGAATCCCGAGCAGGACCACCTGGACTTCACCCTCGCCCGGCGCGCCCTGGATGCGCAGCTGCCCGTCTACGGGATCTGCCGCGGCGCCCAGGTCCTCAACATCCTCCGCGGCGGGACGCTCCACGTGGACCTCGCCCCCAGCCGCGTGGTGCACGCGGGACCCGACGGTTTCGTGGACCACGGGATCGCGGTGGCACCCCGCACGCTCCTGGCGCAGAGCCTCGGCGGCCGCCACGAGGTGCGCGTCCGCTCCGCGCACCACCAGGGCATCAAGGACCTCGGTGAGGGCCTCACGGCCACCGCGCACGCCCCCGACGGTCTGGTCGAGGCGTTCGAGGACCGGGCCGCCTGGGTGCTCGGCGTCCAGTGGCACCCGGAGGTGGAAGCCGCGGCGGGGCCCGTGCGCGACGGACAGTTCCGCGCGCTCGCCGCGGAGATCCGACGGCGCTCGGCGGCGGGTGGCGACGGCCCGTAGCCCGGTGGCCGCGAACGGGGCCGCAGACGCGAGCAACGGTCGCCCTGGCGTCGTCGGGGAACGGGTGGCCACCGCTCCGGCGTGCGGCACGACCCGCGGCCCCGCGTGCCCCGCCGCACACGGTCACCCGAAAGGACGGACATGCTCGGACTGCTGGACCGCCACCAGGCGCTCGTGTACCTGACGGCGATCGCGGCGGGGTCTCTCGCGGGGTGGTTCGTGCCGGGCCTCGGCGCCCACGCCGCACCCGCGGTGGCCCCCGTGCTGGTCCTGCTGCTCTACGCCACGTTCCTGGCGATCCCCCTGCGACGCCTCGGCGAGGGACTGCGGGACCTCCGGTTCCTCGGCTGCGTGCTCGTGCTGAACTTCGTCGCCGTGCCCGCGGTGGTGCTGTGCCTGGTGAAGGTCGCGGGGCTCCAGGGGCCCCTGCTCGTGGGGGCGCTGCTCGTGCTGCTCGCACCGTGCGTGGACTACGTGATCGTGTTCACTGGTCTCGCGGGCGGCGCGGCCGAACGGCTGCTGTCCGCGGCACCCGTGCTCATGCTCGCGCAGCTGGTTCTCCTGCCCGTCCTGCTGCGTCTGCACCCGGGGCAGGACGTGTCCGTTCGACTCGACCGGGCAGCCGTCGGGGAGGCACTCGTGGTGATTGCGGTCCCGCTGCTCGCGGCCGGGGCAACCCAGTGGGCCTCCGGGCGCCGGCCGGGAGTGCGGGCGTGGGAGGCGGGAGTGGCCGCGGCCATGGTCCCGCTCATGGTGCTCACCCTCGCCACGGTGGTGGCCTCGCAGATCGCGGCCGTGGGGTCCCGGGCGGCCGAGCTGCTTCCCCTCCTCCCGGTGTACCTGGCCTTCGCCGCGATCATGACGCTGCTCGGCCGGGCCGCCGGTTCCGTGGCGGGACTGGGCGCGCGCGAGCACCGCGCCGTGATCTTCTCCGGGGTCACCCGCAACTCGCTCGTGGTGCTGCCGCTGGCCCTGGCGCTGCCCGGGGACACGGGACTCGCGCCGTTGGCGGTGGTCACCCAGACGCTCGTGGAGCTGCTCGTCATGGTGGCCCTGGTGGCGGTGGTGCCGCGACTGGTCCCGCCCCGCAGGGTCTGAACCGGACCTCTGCGGCGGCCGGGACGCGGACGAACGCCGGGGTACCATGACGGCCATGCCCATTACGCCCGCCCGACCAGGGGCGACGTCCGCCGCGCACCGCACGGTGTCGTTCTTCTGCGTGACGCTGCTGGTCGCGGTCGCGGTGCTCCTGGCCCTCACGTCGTGCGGATACGATCCCGTGGCCACCACCGACTGCACCCGCTACGGGCTGGCGGCGGACGATCCCAGGGCCCACCCCCACACCGTCACGCGCGCCACCCGGGACACCCCGGAGGACCAGACCCAGGCGGGCGCGCTGGGGCGGCTCGACCAGACCTTCACGGACCGCGGCGTCACGAGCAGCTACCACGTGGTCGACGGCGGAGTGGACACCACCCGGCCGGTGGGACTCGTGGTGGACCTGCACGGGGACGGCGGTGCGGAGTTCGACGACCCCGGCGGCAGGACCACGTGCCTGGCGGCCGTGGCCGCATCCCACAACGCGCTGCTCGCGGTGCCGCTGACCCCGGACAGTGCGGGGGACTGCACGTGGTGGCAGGAGCTCCGCACCAATCTGCGGTGGCTGCGGGCCCTCACGGAAAAAGAATTGCTGCGTGATTTCCCCGTGGCCCGCGACAAAGTGAGCTGGCTGGGTTATTCCGGCGGCGCGGAAATGCTGAGCTATGGCGTTCTGAGCGGCGCCAGGGACCTCGTGACCGGCGGTGCCGTGATGGTGGGCGGAGGCGGCGCACCCGATTCCCTGGACGAGCCGGCCACCACGCAGCAGAAGAACGAGGTGAGGATGTGGTGGTTCACGGGCTCGCAGGACACCGGCACGGACCCGGACGCCGACTTCGACGCGCTGCGGGCGGCCCGGGACGGGCAGCGGTTCTACGAGAAGCGCGGTTTCACCCGGACGCGATTGGAGATCGTGCCCGGGCACAACCACTTCGACATGCCCGACGCCCAGATCCTGGACGACCTGCTCACGGCCGAGGAGCAGAACCCCGCGCCCACTGCCTGATACCCGTGAGTAACCCGCGTGGCGGTGCGCGCGTCATTCCCGGGAGGTGTGCAATACGAATTCCCGACAACTCCATGCAATGGTCCACGTAGTGGACCCCTCACCACCGCCTCCCGTACTCTGGTCTCACACACTGGACCAGCAGGGGGACGTCAACGCTGGGCACCATGGCGCGTTCACGGGATGTCGCGCCGCCGTCGGGGTCGGGGGACCCGGGCGGCTTGATCCGAACACCCGCGCGGACGCGACCTGACCGAGGCTCACGTCCGTCTCCTCCTGCGCCACTGGTCCTTAGCGAGGGGGAGCACAACAGCAGTGGACAGCCACAATCTCAGCGGCGAGGCCCACGAGGCCGGCGCCCCACGGGGCGCAGCCCCCGACAGAGCGGTCTATCCGGTGGAGGAACCACCGGCTCCGCGCACCCTGGTGGACATCGTCCTTGACACGGTCGCGCAGTTCCCGGACGCGATCGCCCTAGAGGACGAGCACGAGTCCGTCCCCTACGGAGAGCTCGAGGACCGGATCGAGGTCCACGTCCAGCGCCTGTGGGACATGGGCGTGGGGCGCGGTGACCGGGTCGGCATTCGCGTTCCCTCCGGCGGGGCGGACCTCTACGTGGCCATCCTGGCCACGCTGTTCGCGGGCGCGGCCTACGTGCCGGTGGACTGGGACGACCCCGACGAGCGGGCCCACACGGTGTGGGAGGAGGCCGGTGTGGCCGCCGTCTTCGGGGAGGGTCTCGAACTGACGCGCCGCTCGGCCGTCTCCACGGGCGAGCGGACGGAGACCCCGCGCACGCGGGACGACGCCTGGATCATCTTCACCTCGGGCTCCACGGGCAAGCCGAAGGGCGTGGCCATCAGCCACCGCTCCGCTGCGGCCCTTGTGGACGCGGAGGCCCAGATGTACCTGCAGCGCCGCCCGCTCGGGCCCGGCGACCGCGTGATGGCGGGGCTGTCCGTCGCGTTCGACGCCTCGTGCGAGGAGATGTGGCTGGCCTGGCGCCACGGCGCCACCCTGGTGCCCGCACCCCGGAGCATCGTGCGCTCCGGCCCGGACCTCGGCCAGTGGATCGTGGACAAGCAGATCACCGCCGTCTCCACCGTGCCCACGCTGGCCTCCCTGTGGCCCAGCGAGGCCCTGGACCGCGTGCGGCTGCTCATCTTCGGGGGCGAGGCGTGCCCCCTGGAGCTCACGAAGCACCTCGTGCGTCCCGGGCGTGAGGTGTGGAACACCTATGGCCCCACCGAGGCCACCGTGATCGCCACCGGCGCCCTGCTGACCGGCGAGGCGCCCATCCGCATCGGCCTCGCCGTGCCCGGGTGGGAGCTCGCCGTCGTGGACGCCCAGGGCGAGCCGGTGGCCTGGGGCGAGACCGGTGAGCTGATCATCGGCGGCGTGGGCCTGGGCCGCTACCTGGACCCCGCCAAGGACGCCGAGAAGTACGCCCCGCTGGAGTCGCTCGGGTGGGAGCGCGCCTACCGCTCCGGCGACGTGGTGCGCGCTGACCCCGAGGGCATCGTCTTCGCGGGCCGCGCCGACGACCAGGTCAAGGTCTCGGGCCGACGCATCGAGCTCGGTGAGATCGACACCCAGATGACCCAGGTGCCCGGCGTGAAGCTGGGCGCGTGCGCCGTGCACTCCACTCCGGGCGGCGGCAGCGTGATCGCGGGCTACCTGGTGCCCGAGGACGAGGGGTCCGTGGACCTCTCGGAAGCGCGCCGCTGGCTCGTGGAGCGGCTCCCGGGAGGGATGGTCCCCGCGCTGTGCCTCATGGACGAGCTGCCCATGAAGACCTCCGGCAAGGTGGACCGCAAGGCCCTGCCGTGGCCGTTGCCCACCACCAACGACGACGGCTCCGCGCCCCTCGAGGGTGACCTCGCGTGGCTCGCGGAGCTGTGGGCTGACCAGCTCGGGCCCCTGCCGTTCGCCGCGGACAGCGACTTCTTCGCGATGGGTGGCAGCTCGGTGGCCCTCGCGCGTCTGGTCTCGGCGCTGCGCCGGAGCCACCCGGACACGGAGATCGCCAAGATCTACGCCCACCCCACCCTCGAGTCCATGGCGGGCTACCTGGCCACGCTCGGGGAGTCCCACGACGTCAAGCGCGATCCGGACCCCGTCCCCGCGGCCGCCGGCTGGTTCCAGGGGGCCTTCATCCTGGCGTTGAACGTGCTCAACGGCTTCCGCTACGTCCTCGGCTCGCTGATCGTGGTGTGGCTGCTCGCGGTCGTCGCCGACGCCGGGTGGGTGCCCACCCCGCCGCTGCTGCCCCTGGTCGTGGGCTGGCTCGTGATGTTCTCGCTGCCGGGACGCGTGCTCGTGGGCGCGGCCACCGTGCGTGCGCTCACCGCCGGTCTCAAGCCCGGGCACTACCCGCGGGGGAGCTGGAACCACCTGCGGGTGTGGGCCGCCGAACGCGTGGTGGTCTACAACAAGTACGACGTCCTCACCGGCACACCCATGGCGCGCACCCTGCACCGGCTGTTCGGCAACACGGTGGGCCGGGACGCGCACCTCTACAACACCCCGCCGGTCACCGGCCTGGTGCGCGTGGGGGACCACGCCACCGTGGAGTTCGAGGCGGACCTCTCCGGCTACTGGCTGGACGGCGACGTCTTCCACGTGGGCGCGATCGAGATCGGGGAGCACGCACGCGTGGGCACCCGCACCCTGGTGGATCCCGGGATGCACGTGGGTGCCGGTGCCGAGGTGCTGCCGGGGTCCCACGTGAGCCGCGCGGTGCCCGCGGGGGAGCTGTGGGGCGGCTCGCCCCTGCGCCACCACGGCAACGCCGGAACCACCTGGCCGGAGGACTCCCCGGAGGTCACGGGCGGGATGCGCACCTGGGGGGCGCTCACCAGCCACCTGGCGTTCTCCGGAGGCGCGGTCCTGGTGGGGCTGCTGCCCTTCCTGGCGCTGATTCCCGGTGCGCTGATCGTGCTCACCCGCGTGGTCACCATCCAGGAGTACGAGGTCGTGTTCCCGATCGTGGCCGTGTGGGTTCCGGTGTTCACCGTGGTCACGGCCGTGGTGTGGCTGCTGCTCGTGGTGGGCCTGGTGCGCCTGGTCTCCGGGATGATCGTCCCCGGGTACTTCCCCCAGAACGGACCGGTGGGGTGGGCCATGTGGCTCACCGAGACGCTCATGCAGCGCACGCTGATCTCCACCTACCCGATCTACGCCTCGTGCATCACCCCGTGGTTCATGCGGCTGCTCGGCGCCAAGGTGGGGCGCAACGTGGAGATCTCCACCGCGGAGACCATCCCGCACCTCACCACGCTGAAGGACGGCTCGTTCCTCGCCGACCACGCCCTGGTGACGTCCCACCGCGCGGGCTTCGGCTGGTTGCACATCGGCACGTCCGTGATCGGTGAGCGCACTTTCGTGGGCAACTCCGGGATCGTGGGACCGGACCGGGATCTGCCCGCGGACGCACTGGTGGCCGTGCTCAGCTCCGCACCCCACCGCGCACCGGCCGGGTCCTCCTGGCTGGGCCGCACTGCGGCGCCGATCGCGCGCGCCAAGACGGAGGCGGATGCCGAGTCCACGTTCCAGCCGCAGCGGCGGCTCAAGGCGGCGCGGGCGTTCGTGGAGCTCTTCCGCTTCCTGCCCGCCATGGTCTCGGCGTGGCTGGACCTGGTGATCGTGTACGTGCTCACGGACATCTACATGTCCCACGGGATGGGGTGGAGCGGTGTGATCGCCGCCTTCGCATGGTCCGGTGTGGTGCTCACCGTGGCCAGCACCGTGGCGTGCCTGGTGCCGGTGCTCGTGAAGTGGGCCCTGATGGGTCGCTTCCGGGAGAGCGAGCGCCCGCTGTTCAGCTCCTTCGTGTGGCGCAACGAGCTCACGGACGTGTTCGCCGAGTCCCTGGCCGTGCCCTCCATGATCCGCCTGAGCGTGGGCTCGCCCCTGTTCAACGTGTGGGCCCGGCTGATGGGAGCGCACATCGGCCGCGGCGTGTGGTGCGAGACCTGGTGGCTGCCCGAGTTCGACCTGGTGCGCCTCGAGGACAACGTGTCCGTCAACCGCGGCACGGTCCTGCAGACCCACCTGTTCCACGACCGGATCATGCGCATGGAGCCCGTGACCATGCGGCGGGGCTCCACGCTGGGCCCCAACAGCTTCGTGCTGCCGGGCGCCACGATCGAGGAGCGCACCACCGTGGCACCGGGATCCCTGGTCATGCGCCAGGAAACCGTGCCCTCGGACGGCAACTGGGGCGGCAACCCCATCCGCCACCTCGAACCGGGGGACCAGGTGGTCAGCGCGCAGGTGCTGCCCACCGCGGCCCCCGCCACGCGCCGGGGATCCCACGCCGCGGCGTCGGGACCCGAGACCATCACGCAGCACAGCACGGGGTCCACCGCCATGGCCCCCGCACCGACCGCGCTCCCCGCCGGGGACCGCGCCGTTGAGCACCAGGGAGCCACCGAATGACGCAGCAGAGCATGAACGAGAACGTGGCCGAGGTCCACAGTCCGCTCTCCGCGGCGGTGCGGCCCTCGTCCCCGCGGTCCCCGAGCCACACCTCGCGCGG